>NZ_CAWQJR010000136.1:0-1262 GCF_963894935.1 Xenorhabdus sp. PB61.4 | reverse complement strand
CAGGGCAAGATCGCGAACGTTTTTCAGTCAAAAATAAATCGATTGCTCCGAAAGGATAGCTGTGATCTTATACTCTCTTTTTGAGAGAAAAAACCATGCACTTTGACATTTTCACCGAACATTTCTCTGAGATTGAAGATCCACGCCAAACAGCCAAAGTCACTTACCCTTTATTTGATATCTTGTTTGCCTCGCTGTGTGCTGTGATTGCCGGGGCGGAAGGTTGGAGTGATATTCAGGAATATGCCGAAGGTCATCATGAATGGTTTATAAAACAAGGCATGCTCAAAGAAGGCGTTCCTGTGGATGATACCATTGCCCGGGTTATCGCCCACATCAAACCCGAACAGTTTAATGCCTGCTTTATCAACTGGATGCAGTCAGTTCATCAATTGACTCAAGGGGAGTTGATCGCCATTGATGGCAAAGTATTACGTGGCTCGTACAACCGTGAAGACCGATATTCAACCCTCCATCTGGTGAGCGCTTATGCTACCGCCAACAAACTGGTTCTTGGTCAGGTCAGGACCCAACTAAAATCCAATGAAATTACCGCGATCCCTGAATTGATTAAGCTGTTGGAGCTAAAAGGCGCGCTTATTTCTATTGATGCCATGGGATGCCAAACCCAGATAGCCCAAGAAATTATTGATGCAGGGGCTGACTATTTGCTCAGTGTGAAGGATAACCAACCTACACTCCACCGTGCCGTTAAGGATGCATTGGCCAACCAGCTTTCAGTCCCCGCCAAAAGAGAAAAAGTGAAAATAGCGCAAGGGCATGGACGCATAGAAATCAGGGAAAGTCATATCATGAGCGCAGGCTCCTTGACAGCCCGTTTTCCGGAGTGGCCAGAATTAAAAACCCTCGGTGTTGTAGTCGGTTATCGACAAGAAAAAGGAAAGCCAGCCAGTTTGGAGTACCGATATTACATCAGTTCAGCGGCGTTAACGGAAGAAGCTTTTGCCCAGGCAGTACGCCACCATTGGCAAATCGAGAATAACCTTCATTGGGTTCTTGACGTCTCCTTTCGGGAAGATGATTGCCAAATCTACCGTAAACATGCGGCAGAAAACGTCGCAATATTACGGCGAATAGCCTTAAATATGTTAAAAAAAGAAGAAACAAAGAAAGATGGTAAGAAGCTAAGTATCAGAAAAAAACGTCAACGTGCCTGGATGAAAACCCGTTTTTTGGAGCAGATATTACAAGTGGGTTTTGCTGGTGTGGGTGAAATTTAAACATTCATGCGGTTGCCCTGG
>NZ_CAWQJR010000135.1:0-49207 GCF_963894935.1 Xenorhabdus sp. PB61.4 | reverse complement strand
ATATCAAAGTAATAAGGAATATACTAAAATTATGCCAGCATGTTTTTACTGGCATTTATTATGACCTGTTTATCAATATGAATTGAATAAATTATGGCCTTACAACATCAATAGCTTTTAGCCTGACATAAAAAAAGTGTATATGACCGTAATTGCTAACAATAGACCCATAGTGAGATTAAAAATCTTATAATGTTCAGGTATATTCAAAATTTTCCTAATAGTAATTCCCAAAACAGCCCATGCTGAAATTGATGCATAACAGACAATAAAAAAAATCGCACAAAAAAGTAGTAGTGTATTAATTTCGGCATCATGACTACTAAAAACGGATATGCCTGCTAAAGACACAATCCATGCTTTTGGATTAAGCCATTGGCACATTACCCCCTGTATAAGGGATGGAGCACTAATCTTTAGCTCACTATTATCACTAACCCTTGTATTTTGTACAGCAACTTTATAGGCTAGGTATAATAGGAAACAGCCTCCTATATAAGTAAGAGTTTCGGTTAGGTATGGTATTTCATTTATAAATTGAGCTAATCCAAAGCCTAGTAAAAATAGAATTGATACAAAACCAATTGTAGCACCGGTTATATGTGGAACAGTTCTAATATATCCGCAATTAGCTCCGGTAACTGTTGCTATTATGTTTACAGGCCCTGGCGATATAGAAGTTACAAAAGCAAAAACTGCCATTGCAATTAATTGAGTCATAAGAATTTTCATCCTAAAAGTCAGTGATTTTATGTTATCAGGCGAGTATTGCCAAGACTAATAGCTAGTATTGCTACTGTGTTTGTAATTACTCCAAAAGGAAGATTTTTATCGATTATTGATACAAAATTTTTGTTATCAATTATGCAATGTTCCTTTTATGAATTCGGCTGTTAAAAAATACTCCCCATGTCATTTCAATATGTAGAGGATGAGATATTGGTGTAAGCCCATAATGTTTAATTGCGTTAGCATTGGCTAAGCAACAATCAATATCGCCATTTACAACTAGCCTCGCTCCATGGCTTGTAGAGTTTATAATTTCTAGTTCTAAACAAGCATCAGATATTCCAAATATCCTGTTTTTAGGCGATCTAATTAAGCTCTCCAAACGAGATAGGGAAGCGTAATGTGTGGCTACTTTTATGGTCTGTTGCTCAGCTATTTTTTTCTTTAAAGCAAGATAAGTTTTACAGCCAAGATAATAATCAGGAGGTGAATAGAAAAAGGATCCAATTAGAATGGTGTTTTTGTCCATGTAAAAGTTATCTACTTGCTGATATGCGTTGGTGACTAGAAGAATGCACGATTCATTTTTTTTCATATAATTAGAGGCGAGTTCAAAAGTATCAAAAAGAAGTATATCTAAGGGTTTTCTAATTAAGTTTCTCAGATATTTTGCTGCTGATTGACTGCTTGCTCCTTCGGGACCAAGAGTTGCAATTGAAGAAATTTCTGGTGGATTTTTAATCCAAAAATCATCAGTTCTAAATATCATATTTTAATTCACATAATTTGGTTTTACATTAACTATACCTCTACTACAATGTTAAATATTGTATAAAATTGTTGTTTGTAAAATTGAAAGAGTAAGAGTCAGAAATCTATTTGAATTTATTGTTAATAAATGGATTTTGCATTCAACCTGATAAATTACCTTACATTTAGTACTCCATTACGATAATTATTTCAGGTGATTTTAAGTAGCTCTATCTCTATGTTGTGTTTTCTGTTCAATAACTTAACTACGTTTCCATAGAATAAGTTTTCACGTTTGGTAGACGAATTTACATTGAAAGATTCGTTTTTAGGATAATAGGCAGGGAGAAAACATGCTTTTTTAAAGTATTGCGGTCGAAAAATACTGTTCAAAAAATGGTAAAGGCACGTAGATTTGTCCTATTATGTCAGTTCTTTCCCTCTTCCAGACACAAATCATGAGGTTACTAAATTAACTATCATTGACGTATATTTATGCCACAGCCCTTGACTAATTTATTCATTTAAAGTAACCCACCTTAGCTAAGTTTATTATATGTTCTTTAACATATAAAACTCTTGGGTGTCGCAAGGAACTCTTATTCCAAACAAGATAAAAATTATTTTCTGGAGTATTAATTCCACCATTTATTTTGAAAATTTTTCCATTATTTAGTCCTTCTTCGCATAAATATTCAGGCATAATAGTCCAACCAGTGCTATCACTAATTATTCTTTCAATAATTCTTAGGTCGGATATGATAATTGATGGTAAAACATTAGCATCAATACCAAAAACCAATTTATAATAATCTCTAATTAAGGGTAATTGATTATCGTAAGAGATTAGTGGATGTTTCTCTAATATATCAGGGGTAATTAGTTTGTTTTTTAACTCATTTGCTATGGATAGTGATGCGACTATGATGAGCTTTTCAGTTCCAATTACTTCAAATCCAAATTTATTTTCATCCGGTGGTGAAGTTGTAAAAGCTAAATCACTATCACCATCATTCAGACTAGAATAAATTTTTTTCCTATCACCAATTAAAAATTTAAATCTAAGTTGTTTATTAGTGATAGTGGATAATATATTTGCTGATTTTGCCCATAAAAAATCTGCTGGTGCAATTATTCTTATAACGCCTTCAATTTTTTTTGACTTACCACGAATTAATGAAAGTTTAGTTTCAATTACATCCAAATGAGTTGCTATTTGAAGTGCAAGAGCATCGGCTTCAGCAGTCGGTGTAACACCATGAGAACGTCGAGTAAACAAGATATTTCCCATGAATGATTCTAGAGATTGTATGTGAGCAGATACTGCTGGTTGGCTAATCCCAAGCCTAGTTGCTGCTTTTGAAATAGAACCAGATCGATAAACATCAAGAAAACTACGTAATTGAATAAGGTAACTCATTGGAATTTCTCCTATCTAAGAAATAATTATAATTAATTATTGTGAAAGTATATTGAGCTACTTATTGAAAAATAAGTGATATAAAAATTCAGATATCATATCTAAAATAAAATTATTTTTATTATATCTACTCTGTAATTACTATGATTTTACATGGTAATTAGATATTTGGGAGTTAAATATGCCATTTGTTATTTATATTTTCTCTTTATGTGCGTTTGCACTCGGGCTGACAGAATTTTTAGTGATTGGACTTGTATCAGCTATTTCTAATGATTTTCATGTCTCAGTGGATTCAGTAGGCCTGACAATTACAGCTTATGCTGTAGGGGCGACGATTGGAGCTCCATTTCTTACTGCAATAACTACTAAATGGTCTCGAAAAGGTGTAATGCTCGTTACAATGGTGATTTTTTCTCTTGGAAGTTTGGCGGCAACAATTTCAAGTAGTGTTGAAATGATGATTATTTCGAGATTTGTGGCTGGACTTGCTCATGGATTATTTTTGGCTGTTTCCGCGAGTGTAGCTACTGCGCTTGTTCCCCCAGAAAAAAGTGGAGCGGCAGTAGCATGTGTTTTTACTGGGTTAACTCTGGCTCTTGCATTAGGTGTTCCAGTGGGAACATATTTGGGAAGTGTCATATCTTGGAAACTCAGTTTTTCTTTGGTTACAGTTTTTGGATTAGTTGGATTCATAGGATTGATTTTTTGGATGCCAGCTAATACAGGAGATAAAGAAAATGTTATGGTACATCCGATAAAATCATTATCTTATATATTTAGTCCTATTCTTCTTTTAGGTGCACTTGTTACTGTACTGGGTTATACAGGTGCATTTACTTTGTATATATATATCACCTTTGCTCTATCAGGTAACCAACGTTTCAATTGAGACAGCAAGTTATATGATGTTATTTTATGGAGTATTTGCTGCCGTTGGTAATGTAATAGGTGGAAAAATGACAGATTTTCTTGGGACGGAACGTTCTGTTATGACAATATTATTGTTATTAAGTGCTGATCTATTACTTATGTACTTCTTCGGAAACTCCATGATAATTATGGGTATTCTCGTCGCTACCATTGGTGCAATTTCTTATGCAGCAGTTCCTGCTATGCAAGCTAGAGTAATAAATATTGCTAAGAATTATGTTCCTGAAGCAATTCCAGTGGCTTCAGGACTTAATATTGCAGGTTTTAACTCAGGAATAGCTTTAGGTTCTGTTGTTGGAGGAGTCATTATTTCTCATGCATCTATTATTTATCTTGCATTAGGTGGAGTTATAATATCTTTGGCTGGTGTGTGTGTTATGTTCTTGACTCCAAGACCAACTAAGGCCTTTGTAGGTCAGGATAAGTAACATGTTTATGTAGTATTTATATGGCTTGGATTCGCCTAATAAGATAATTCTATATTTTCAGTTGTATGAGAGTGTATTATATGACAACGGTTAATATTAAACTTGTATTCACAAAATTTAAATATTCTTTAGATAAAGAGTATTATTAATATTGCCGTTGTCTCATTACCCTATTTTATATCTCTATTATTAAATTTCATCTGTCAGATCATTATAAATTAAAACATCACGCAATTTTGCTCCGAAATAACCGATAAGCAATTCCACTTGTTGTTACAATAATCACCAGTAAAGGCCATAGGCTGTGCCAGATCACCGAAAAATCAGCGCCTTTCAAATAAATCTGTTTAGTGATGTCAGTAAAGTGCCGGATTGGGTTTATCCATGTTATATCCTGTAACCAGATGGGCATGTTCTCAACGGGAGAGATATATCCAGAAAGAAGGATGGCAGGCATCATAAATACAAACACGCCGATAAAAGCCTGTTGTTGTGTTGAACAAATAGCGGAAATGAGCAAGCCAAACCCGACCAGAGATAGCCCATAAATCAGGATACAGCCGTAAAACAGCAGTAGTGAGCCTGAAAATGGAATTTGATAACATAATGTTCCAATCAGCAAAACGATACTTGCCTGCACGGTTGCTACCACTAACGCCGGAATAGCTTTACCAATGAAAATTTGCCATGTGGTCAGAGGGGAAACGAGCAATTGGTCCAATGTTCCCTGTTCTCGCTCTCGGGCAACGGAAAGAGCAGTGACGATCAGAACGCCAATGGTTGTTATCATGGCAACCAGAGATGGAACCACAAACCATTTATAATCCAGATTGGCGTTATACCAGTTGCGGATAATGAGTTCGCTGTTATTGATCCCCGGTGTATTACCCTGTAATTCTTTCTGATAGTTCATCACTATTTGTTGAAGATAGTTGGCAGCAATTTGTGCGCTGTTTGAGTTACGTCCGTCCAGCAGAACCTGAATAGAAGTAGAGGAATGGCTGGCAATATGAGCACTGAAATTTTGTGGAAAACGAACTAATAGCAAGGCATCACGGTTATCCAGTGTCGGTCGAATCTCCTGAGAGCTGTTCAGCATAATCAGATCAGGAAAGGCTTTAGAGTTAGCCAGCCGTTGGGTCAGTTCGATGGATGCCTGCCCTTTATCTTCGTCATAAATTGCGATGGTGGCATTTTTAACTTCCAGTGTTGCAGCCCACGGAAACAGTATCATCTGAAAAATAACGGGCAGAATCAGAGTCGCCCGTGTCTGAGGATCTCGCAGGAGAGACTGTAATTCTTTCATGACGAGTGTATATAGGCGATGAAACATGTTCTTTCCTTTTTAATCCAGATGTCGGCGGGTTTTCCATGCAGTCAGGCCAATAAACACGATGGCGCTGGCAATTAAAAACAGCAAATTTGTGATTAAAACGGTGCCGATATTACCTGCCAAAAACAACGTTTGTAAGCTACTGACAAAATAACGGGCAGGAACAATATAAGTAGAAAGCTGAATCAGCCACGGCATACTATTTATTTCAAATACAAAGCCGGATAGCATAATGGCGGGTAAAAAAGCAGCATTAAGGGAAATCATTGCCGCGTTAAATTGGTTACGGGTCACTGTTGAGATTAATAACCCCATTCCTAAAGCAGTAGCGAGATACAAGCTGGAAACTAAAGCCAGTATCCAAAGCGAACCATGATAAGGAATACCCATAATAAAGACGGCAAAAACCATGCAAAGTACCATGACGAAAGAGCCGAGCACCTGATAGGGCAGTAATTTGGAAAGCAATAATTCGGTTCGGGTAACCTGAGTGGATAAAAGGGCTTCCATTGTACCTCGTTCCCATTCGCGAGCGACAACCAGAGAAGTCAGGATTGCGCCAACAACTGTTATGATAATTGAAATCGCACCGGGAATCAGAAAATGCTGGCTGATTGCAGCCGGATTAAACCAGTAGCGGATTTGCATATCAATGAGTGGGGTTGTTGAGGTTCCCTGATTTTGCCCTCGTTGCTGTAACCAGATTTGCCAAACCCCTTTAGCGTAACCCTGTACAAAATTGGCTGTATTAGGTTCACTGCCATCTGTGATCACCTGAATTGGTGCATGATCACCAACCCGGGCAAGCTGTGCATCAAAATTGACCGGAATAACAATAATGCCGCGAATTTCACCGGCCTGTATTTTATTGATCAAAAGCTGGCGATTATTGCTGATTGTGGCATCAATATAAGGTGATCCGGTGAATGCATGAACCAGTTCCTGTGCATCTTTGCTTTGTTGCTCCATCAAGATACCGAGGCGAAGTTTACTGGAATCAAGATTAATCCCGTAACCGAAAATAAATAACAGCATAAGTGGAATTACGACAGCAATTAAGGTACTGCTGGGATCTCGTATAATCTGCTTACTCTCTTTAATACAAAGTGCTTTTAGTCGCCGCCATGAAAAACTGACTGCTTTTGGAGTTTTGGGAGCTTGTTCAGCATGATTTTCTTCATTACGACTCATTGCGGCTCCTTATCGTAATTCACCACGAGGTCGATAAAAACATCTTCCATTGACGGGTTAGGGCACTCTGTCGTTGATACCTGTCGCTTCAATTTGTCAGGTGTACCTGCCGCAATTAGTTTTCCGCGAAAAACCAAACCGATACGGTCACAATACTCTGCTTCATCCATGAAATGTGTCGTGACCATCACGGTAACACCTTTATCCACCATCCCATTGATGTGTAACCAGAATTCACGGCGTGTCAGTGGATCAACTCCTGATGTCGGTTCATCCAGAAACAGAATATCGGGTTCATGCATCAGAGCGCAGGCAAGGGCCAACCGCTGTTTAAAACCGAGTGGCAGGCTGTCGGTCGTTTGGTGCAAAATGGGTTTCAGGCTAAAAGCACTAATCATTTCTGCCATTTTTTTCTTTTGCTGGCGACCAGTTAAACCATAAACGCCGGAAAAGAATTTCAGGTTTTGCTCTACAGTTAAATCACCATAGAGTGAAAATTTTTGCGCCATATAACCGAGGTGCTGGCGAGCCTGACCTGAATCAGTCTTTAAATCCATATTCAATACCAACGCATTACCATGTGTCGGAAGCATCAATCCACACATCATTTTGAATGTCGTAGATTTTCCGGCTCCATTGGGCCCCAGTAAGCCGAAAATTTCCCCTCGTTTTACCTGAAAGTTCACATGATCTGTAGCAGTAAAATCGCCGAATTTTTTTGTCAGATTACGGGCTTCTATTACGGTTTCTGTCGGATTTGGCGGGATCTGCGGCATGATTTCTGCCAGCTCTGAACGGCGGGAAGGGATGCCACCCAGTAAATCAATAAAGGCATCCTCAAAACGTGGTTCCGCATCAAAGAGCTTGATATCAGGTAGCCCTAGTTGCTGACATAGCTCAGCACTGTCAGCGCCGGCTCTTAAAATTAGCCGAAGGTATCTGCCCTGAATTACGCCATCGGTGACTTGTGGCAATGTGAGTGCCTGTTGCAGAATTTTCCGGCGGGAGTCTGGTTTGATATCAAGCAGAAAAGAGCGTCCGGCAATACCCTGAGTCAGTTTTTGCGGCTGACCGCGATAAAGTAATTTCCCCTGATTCAGCAATAAAACATCAGGGCAAAGTTCGGCTTCATCTAAATAAGAGGTGCTCCATAAAATCAGCATGCCATCAGAAGCAAGCTCATGCACCATTTGCCATAATTCCCGTCGGGCAATGGGATCTACACCTACACCGGGTTCATCAAGCAATAACACTTTGGGGCTGCCGACCAATGTACAGGCCAGACCTAGCTTTTGTTTCATCCCGCCGGAGAGCTTACCTGCCAGTCGGCCAGTAAAGCGGGTTAAATCAGTAAAAGTCAGTAGCTTCCGGAAAGTGGAGTGTCGCTCTTCTCCAGTTACACTACGCAGATCTGCATATAAATTGAGGTTTTCCTGTACGGTTAAGTCTTCATACAGGCCAAATTTTTGGGGCATATAGCCCAGTTTAGAACGAACTTCGACACTGTCTTTGATGGGATCAAGCCCCATGATTTCAATAGTGCCGCGATTTGGTTTCAGTAACCCGGCCAACATTCGTATCAGTGTGGTTTTTCCCGCACCATCCGGGCCGACAAGCCCAGTCACAGATCCTCCGAACAGCTCTGCATTTAACTGGGATACCGCCGGAATTTCTAACCCCGGAAAAGTTTTCTCCACACCGTTCAGTTTTATTGTATAGGCTGAACTGGTCATATTGTTGCCTTACTTGTCTGAGTCAGTAAAACGCAACGTAACCGGCATTCCTTGCTTTAGCCCTTCATCTGGATCACTGACAATAATACGCAGGCGATAAACTAAATCTGTCCTCAAGTCGGGAGTTTCAACATTTTTCGGGGTAAATTCTGCGGTCGGGGAAACAAAACCAATTTTGCCGTGGTAAGGCTGATTTTTTCGGCCATCGGTATAAATCAGAATATCTCGTCCTGCTGTTGCCTGACTGAGATTTGGTTCATCAATGTATGCTCTTATCCAGACAGGATTAGTCAGTGATAGCGTAAAGACCGTATTGCCGGCGGCCAGAATTGTACCCGGCTCAATGGCTCTGGTAAGGATAATTCCGTCGGAAGGGGAAAGAAGATGGGTGTCCTGTAAATTGAGTTCAGCCTGAGCGACAGTCGCTTCAGCCTGAGCTAACTGGGCTTTGGCAGTAGAAATATCTTCTTTACGATTTCCCGCCTCAAACTGACGTAATTTATCTTTGGCTGCCTGATAAGCGGCCAATGCCTGATGTTGCCCGGTTTTCGCATTTTCCAGATCGTTGGCTGAAATCATTTTGCGTTGCCATAATTCCTGCTGGCGCTTCAGGAAACTATCAGCGAAGCGGAATGCAGATTCTTTTTGGGCAACTTCAGCACGCACCTGTGCAATTTCTTCGGAGCGATAACCTGCTTCTGCTTTTATAAGATTTGCTTTAGCAGCATCGCGGTTGGCTCTGGCCTGATTCAGGGCGTTAATAAAGGGAGAGTTATCGAGCTGGCCCAGAAGCTGGCCTGCGGTGATGGTATCTCCTTCATCCACTTGCAGGGTTTCCAGCTTGCCATTGACCCGGAACCCAAGGTTGACTGTTCTGATATCAACATTGCCATACAGGGTTAACTCTTTGCCATTTCGTTCCTGATAATAGTAAATACCAATGACAGCAGTAATAATGATGATCGCTAATAGGACAAGAGCAAACTTTTTAGTGTTCATACTACTATCCCTTATACGTTATTAAATTTTCGAATCGTCCTGCGGGCGGTTATTTTTTCCTCAGTCCATTAAGTAATATATTAATATGCTGAGTTAAAACCTGATTAATTAACTCGTATTCTCTGGTACCAATATTATCCCAGCCGGTCTGACGTAAAAGGGCTTCCCGTGCCAGCCGGAAAGAGAGGATTTCCCCTAATAAGGCATGTGTGTGGATTTGGGTGGAAACGTGACCTTCATCAGCGCCGATATAATGGGCGATGAGTTTATTCAGGCGGGAATAAATCGGAGCAAGTCCCTGTTCATGAATAACACTATAAGCTTCTGTCGGCGTCAATTGTTCATGCGACATAATACGGCTGAGATTAAGGCTGCTTTTATCGAAAATGAGATGGTTATAGCTGATTAGCCCCTGATGAATAAATGTCAGTATCTGTTCTGGCGGATAAGGTTGAGGCGTTGTGATAAAAAATTGGTCAATAGACGCAATCAGCAGGGAAAATTCTGCTTTCAGCCTGTCGGCAATATGTTGTGCAACAGCAAGGTATAGCCCTTCTTTAGAGCCAAAATAATAAGCAATGGCGGCGATATTTTGTTTTGCGTGTTGAGCAATATTACGGGTAGTTGCACCTTCCAGACCTGATTTACCAAAAATCTCTAATGCAGATTCAAGAAGTTGTTGCTTAGCTTGTTCGCCTCGTGACGTCTGAGCCGTTTTCGCTGCCATGTTGGAAAATATCCTGTGATAAGAGCCATTAAAATGGTCATAAATATATCAATCGTATGATTAACTTTAAAACTAAAGCATCCTGATGTAAAGATGACATAAATTTACCTACGCTTCATGCTGTTTGAAAAAACATATCTGTTATAATGCCGCACCTATGGTGCATTGCAGTTTATGTAATTTCTAAGCGTTTTATCGCGTCTTTTCTCTTCCCATAAAACTGCCCCTGAATTGATATCAGGAATGGTGAAGTCTGGAGTATTTCTTATTTATGAATTTTGAGTCACTCGGCTTGAAGGCTGATATTTTGCGTGCCATTGAAGAACAAGGATACGCAGAGCCTACCCCTATTCAGCAACAGGCGATTCCTGTTGTGTTGTCCGGTAAAGATCTACTGGCGAGTGCCCAGACCGGAACGGGGAAAACGGCAGGTTTTACTTTGCCTATCTTACAGTTATTGAGTGAATCTCCCATTCAATCTAAAGGGCGTCGCCCGGTCAGGGCTTTGATCCTGACGCCAACCCGTGAACTGGCGGCACAAGTAGGGGAAAATGTCCGCAATTACAGCAAATATCTCCGGCTACGTTCCTTTGTGGTATTTGGAGGGGTAAGTATCAACCCGCAAATGATGAAATTGCGTGGTGGAGTCGATATTTTAGTCGCAACACCAGGGCGTTTGCTGGATCTGGAACACCAAAATGCCGTAGACCTATCCCACGTGGAAATGCTGGTCCTGGATGAAGCGGATCGTATGTTGGATATGGGTTTTATTCATGACATTCGTCGGGTACTGAATAAACTGCCAGCCAAACGTCAGAATCTGCTGTTTTCAGCAACATTCTCGGATGAGATCAAAAATCTGGCTAATAAATTGCTGCGTGATCCGGTCAGTGTCGAAGTTGCCCGTCGTAATTCAGCTTCTGAGCAAATTGAACAGGCTGTTCATTTTGTAGATAAGAAACGCAAAGGGGAATTGCTTTCTTATATGATTGGCAGCCAGAACTGGCAACAGGTACTGGTATTTACCCGTACGAAACATGGCGCAAACCGTTTGGCAGAACAGCTCAATAAAGATGGTGTTACTGCGGCAGCGATTCATGGCAATAAGAGCCAGGGGGCCAGAACCCGTGCATTGGCTGATTTTAAAAGTGGTCAGATACGGGCATTAGTTGCAACGGATATCGCGGCCCGTGGACTGGATATTGACCAGCTACCTCATGTTGTTAACTATGAATTGCCGAATGTTGCAGAAGATTATGTGCATCGTATCGGTCGTACCGGTCGTGCCGAAGCAACAGGGCAGGCAATCTCTCTGGTATGTGTTGATGAACATAAGTTATTGAAAGATATTGAGCTCTTGTTGAAGCGGGAAATTCCGCGTATCACCACTCCCGGCTATGAACCTGACCCTTCGATTAAAGCAGAACCTATTCAGAATGGTCGTAACGGGCGCAGCAATCAGCCCCGAGCTCAGCGCACCGGTGATAAACAGGGCGCTAACCGGCAAAATCATGGCCACTCACGCAACAAGAATGTATGGCCAAAGAATGCCTCATCACAGAAACCTCGCAATCGCAGACCAGCTAAAGCGGTAGCAGGAGAGTAATACCATGCGCGTTTTGCTGGCTCCGATGGAAGGAGTTCTGGATTCACTGGTCAGGGAATTGCTGAGTGAGGTCAATGATTATGATCTCTGTATTACGGAATTCCTGCGGATCGTGGATAGCTTATTGCCGGTAAGGTCTTTTTACCGTTTGTGTCCTGAGCTGCATCGCCAGAGCAGGACGCCATCGGGAACACCGGTCAGGATACAGCTTTTAGGGCAAGATCCGTCATGGCTGGCTGAAAATGCAGTCAGAGCGGTGGAATTGGGTTCGTGGGGAGTTGATTTAAATTGTGGCTGCCCTTCCAAAACCGTCAATGGTAATGGTGGCGGGGCTACATTACTGAAAGATCCCGAACTTATCTACCGTGGAGCCAAAGCCATGCGGCAAGCTGTACCGGCAGAATTGCCGGTTACAGTCAAAGTACGTCTGGGATGGGATTCCGATGCCCGGCAGTTTGAAATTGCAGATGCTGTTCAGCAGGCAGGTGCAACTGAACTGGTAGTGCATGGACGTACTAAGGAAGATGGCTATAAAGCAGAACGCATAAACTGGCAGGCGATTGGCGAGATCCGCCGTCGCCTTGCCATACCGGTTATTGCAAATGGAGAAATATGGGACTGGCAAAGTGCACAGGAGTGTCTCAAAGTCACCGGATGTGATTCAGTGATGATTGGCCGTGGTGCGCTGCATGTGCCGAATTTAAGCCGTGTGATTAAATTTAATGAACCGAAAATGTCGTGGCATGGTGTGCTCCGGCTATTACAGAAATACACCCTGTTGGAAAAACAAGGGGATACCGGTTTATATCATGTTGCCCGCATTAAGCAATGGCTTGGTTATCTACGCAGAGAATACAGTGAAGCTGAGGAGTTATTTATGCAAGTCAGGGCATTAAAAACATCTTCGGCTATAGCTGAAGTGATTTCTCAAGTTGTAGAGAACGACATGTATTTGATTGATAATGCATTGGTTTAGTTAACGTATCTTCAGTTTCCTCTCAGTTTCTATGATGATAATGATGTTATTTTTATCGTTATTGTTCTCTATTCTGAAAGATGCTATACACTTCGTTTTTCAGGTTGCGTCTTTGCTGGTTGCACTTATTCACCCCAGTCACCTTTTTTATAGACATACGGTTATCTATGCTTTCGGGGATGGACACCCTTGCTGTTGCGATGTAGCCTGAAATAAATTGTGTATACATATTGAGAATTTCATAAGCAAATTGTCTGAATTGACCACTTCAGTCAGTTGGATTGTCACAAACTTGATCATTTGTTCCGTGAGACACTTCTTCATGTTTTGCTGATGTTATTCATCATCGGATGCTGAAGCGGGCCTGAGAAATGTCTATTTCATTATGACCTTACTTGTAATTCAATGAAGGAAATGCCAATGAAATTAGAAACACTGTCCATCCATGCCGGTTACTCTCCTGATCCTACAACTAAAGCGGTTGCCGTCCCAATTTATCAAACAACGTCCTATGCCTTTGATGATTCGCAGCATGGGGCTGATTTATTTGATTTAAAAGTTGAAGGCAACATTTACACCCGCATTATGAACCCGACTAATGATGTGCTGGAAAAACGTATTGCTGCTTTAGAGGGGGGAGTGGGTGCACTTGCTGTTGCTTCTGGCATGGCAGCAATCACCTATGCTATTCAGACAATTACTGGCCTGGGAGATAACATTGTTTCTGTAGCAAAATTGTATGGCGGAACTTATAACTTGATGACACATAATTTCCAAAATATTGGGATTGAAGTCCGTTTTATTGATCATGACGATCTTGCTGCTCTTGAATCGATGATTGATGAAAGAACCAAAGCCGTTTTTTGTGAAACGATCACTAATCCAAGCGGGAATATTGCTGATATCAGCGCATTCGCTGATATTGCTCATCGGCACGGTATTCCACTTATTGTCGATAATACCGTTGCAACACCTTATTTGTGTCGTCCGTTTGAACATGGTGCCGATATTATCGTACATTCCCTGACCAAGTATATTGGTGGTCATGGAAATTCCATGGGCGGAATGGTGATTGATTCAGGCAATTTCCCCTGGGCAGATCATAAGGATCGTTTTGCTGTTTTGAATACGCCAGATCCTTCCTATCATGGTATAAATTATCTCGAACATTTTGGTGTAGCAGCATTTATTGCCCGCTGTCGTGTTGGGCAGCTGCGTAGTACTGGTGCATCCCTTTCTCCTTTTAATGCCTTTTTGATTTTACAGGGCCTTGAAACACTCGCTCTTCGTATGGAACGTCATACTGAAAATGCCTTGAAAGTTGCTCAGTATCTGGAACAACATCCTCTGGTATCCTGGGTTAAATACGCCGGACTACCAACACACCCTGAATATGATTTGGCTGTACATTATATGGGGGGTAAACCTTCTGCTATTCTATCTTTCGGTATTAAAGGAGAGGAAAAAGCAGCAACACGTTTTATTGATGCTCTGCAACTGATTACACGTTTGGTTAATATTGGTGATGCTAAATCATTGGCTTGTCATCCGGCATCTACAACTCATCGTCAATTAAATGAAGAAGAATTGATAAAAGCCGGCGCATCACGTGATTTGATCCGTTTATCTATCGGCATTGAGCACAGTGATGATATTATTGCCGATCTTGCACAGGCGTTGGATATGGCAAAATAATTGAAATATACCAATGAATTGCAAACTATGTTGTAGCGGCGAAGGAATGACAAATTCGTCATGAACGAATTTGTCCAGCCAAAAGCTGGCCTCTGGTGAGAGGCAGGAGCCTCTCAGTAATCCTGTAAAAAACAGACGATTCTATATTCATAACCACGTACCGAGGATGAGTGGCTATATTTGCCGACTCCGATGGCATCCACACATTGTTTTTTATCGGGTATATAGAATTCATATAATTATACACATCGTCTTTCAAGTTGCCTCTTTGTTAGCTACGCTCACTCATCCCGGTCACATAGTTATCTATGCTCCCGGGGATGAGTTCCCTTGCCGTCGCGATGCATCTTGAAATCCATTGTGTATATAATGTCCGGATTATTTTTCGATTAATTCAATTTTTAAATATCTGAGGAAATGTTTAATTAATCAAAAACAACAATGATATTAAATTAATTAACGACATATTTTGATTTAACTGAACCCTATCATTCCTTATGATTATTCATAAACTGCCTGCTTTCTACTATTTGCAATTTTTTTAGTTAGTGTCTTAAATTAGGGAATGTAGTTAAGACATTCTCAATAAAATCTCATCAGGGCGTTAGCTCTTATTGATACCCAATATACCCAGAGTTTCGAGCTGCATCGCGGCGTCAAGGGCGTTGATTCCCGAGAGCATAGATAATTATGCGGTCAGGGAAAATGAAGCCAGCCAAAAAAGAGGTGGTTTGAGATAGGGTAGGTATATCTAATCGAATCAGGGGGTTGAGTATGGGTATTCTGTCATGGATCATCTTTGGTTTAATTGCCGGGATCATAGCGAAGTGGATTATGCCGGGTGATAATAGCAGTGGTATCATTATGACGGTGATTTTAGGGATTATTGGTGCAGTTGTCGGAGGCTATATAAGTACATTTTTTGGTATGGGAAAAGTAGATGGATTTAATTTGGGAAGTTTTGCTATTGCTGTCATTGGTGCGCTGGTTGTCCTGTTTATATATCACAAAGTCTCTAATTAATTTATTTATACTTATTGATCTTAATAATAGATTTAAGATGAGTGATAGAAAAAGGGCATTATAATTTGATGCCCTTTATACACTTCGTTTTTCAGGTTGCCTCTTTGTTGGCTGCGCTCGCTCACCCCAGTCACTGTTTTTATAAACATACGGTTATCTATGCTCCTGGGGATTTACTCTCTTGCCGCCGCGACGCATCTTGAAATCCATTGTGTATATAACTTTTATCTTTTAAATTATTTTTGCCAGTGTGAAACAGCCCACCACTTAAGTACATTATTATTTATTTCTCTAATGGGAGATTATTATCAGCTCCCCATTCAGCCCATGACCCATCGTATAATGCTGCTTTTTTATGACCAATTATATCGAGCCCTAGCACTAAAACAGCTGCTGTCATTCCAGAGCCACAACTAGTGATAATGGGTTGCCCTAAATCGACACCTTGTTGTTTAAAGATAAGTTTAATTTCATCTGGCGATTTGTAATGTCCATTTTCAAGTAGCGCTGTCCACGGGACATTTTTTGAACCGGGAACATGGCCCATTCTTAAACCCGGGCGTGGCTCAGGTGCTCTGGCCTGAAAACGCTCTACTGATCTGGCATCGACAACTTGTGTTTTCTCCTCTTCATTATGGAGAATATCAAGGATCTGTTGCCGGGAAATGACATGTTCGGGAGAAAAATGGATATTGAATACCTGTGCATGGTGGCTGACTTCTCCCGATTCAGTTGGGTAACCAGCCCGTTGCCAGCCTTGTAAGCCACCTTCAAGAATACGGATGTTTTTTGCGCCAAAAGTTTTAAATGTCCACCATGCCCGTGGAGCCGAAAACATATTTCCCTGATCGTAAATGACGATCAGATGATTTTCACTGATTCCCATTTCGCTAACGGCTTTTTGGAAAGTTTCCGGAGCAGGGAGCATATGTGGTAATGGACTCTGAAGATCAGCTATTTTATCAAGATCAAAAAAGCCGGAGCCCGGTATATGTTTCTCCAGCCATTTCTGCTGATAATCAATGGATTCGGTTGGCATGGGAGCACTGGCATCAATAACAACAACATTCTCATCATTGAGATGTTCGCTTAGCCATTGTGGAGTAACAAAATATTGACTGTTCATAAGCTTCCCCGTCATTGGATATTCCGTGCGTTATACTACTAAATTGGGTACTGCAATAAATCTGAGGGTATATCGGCTATTACTGTTGCCCGGATTGTCCGTTTTCCTGATGTACCGTTTCTTGCTGTACTTGTTGTGTCTCTTCTGCTGAGGCGGTTGAACGGTTATACATGTTCATTCCTGCTAAAATAATGCCTCCGATAGAGCCGAGGGTGAATAGTACGATAATAACAAGCAGGATCTTTTTCATCTTTGTTCCCGATAAAATTCTTAGTCATGTAGGAGGTTATACCCAATGGATTTCCAGTTGCATCGCAGCCAATAACAAAGAGACAACTTGAAAGACAACGGGTATAGAAGTATATCGGCTTCTACACTCCAGACAAGCAATAAGCGACTTTCTGGTTTTTTCTGTAAAAAAGCTGGAAAGCTGTTCCCAATAATCGTGATATCAGGCTGATCTGAGGGTAACTCTGTGGGAGAATGGGGTGATAATTCTCATGCAGCAAAACATATGGCACTTTCCAGTTCAATAAAAAATCAAATCAGTCAATGGTATAAGGCGTTATCCACCCACATTGATGGCTTCATTCCAAGAGCTCCCCAACGTCAGATGATTGCAGAAGTGGCGAAAACACTGGCAGATGATGAAGGACGGCATTTGGTTATAGAAGCACCCACCGGAGTAGGAAAAACATTATCCTACCTTATTCCTGGTATTGCAGTCAGTCGGGCTGAGCAGAAACCATTAGTAGTGAGTACTGCTAATGTGGCTTTACAGGATCAGATTTACAGTAAAGATCTACCGCTATTACGAAAAATCATCCCAGATTTGAAATTCACCGGGGCTTTTGGTCGAGCGCGTTATGTTTGCCCGCGTAATCTGGAAGCTATTTGCGCCGCAGAGGGGGAGCAAATTGATTTAATGCTGCTGGTGGAAGATCAGACTGCTGTAGCAAATAGTGAAGAACGAGAACTGTGTCGCAGGTTACGCAATGATTACTCTACTTTTGGCTGGGATGGTTTGCGGGATCATCATCAGCTGGCATTGTCGGATTCGCTATGGTCAAAGGTCAGTACTGATAAGATGAACTGTCTGGCCCGTAACTGCCAGTTTTATCACCGTTGTCCATTCTTTCTGGCCCGAAGGGAGATTGAAGATGCTGATGTTGTCGTTGCCAATCATTCTTTGGTGATGGCGGCATTGGAAAGTGAATCCGTTCTGCCTGAAGCTAAAAATATGTTGCTGGTTCTGGATGAAGGTCACCATATCCCGGATGTTGCAAGGGATTCACTGGAGGTGGAAGGAGAGATTACGCTATTTCAGCTGAATGGGCAGCTTGATTCCTTTGTTCGTCATGTCGAGCAATATTTGCTTCAGTTCCGTCCGACAAAACCGCCTGCTTTGGCTGAGATAACCCGTTTACAGGCTCATTGTGAAAAAATTCGTGAGTGTTTCAGGGAGCTGGCTGATATCACACAGGCATTATTGCCCGAACGAGGGGATGCGGAAGAATACCTGTTTGAACTGGGAAAATTACCGGATAATTTGCTGCTGTGCTGTCAGACACTATTTAAGCTGACAGATGGCCTGCGTAGCTTATCTGAAGCGATTCTGAATGATCTTACCGATCAAACCGCGAAACAGGATATTGTCAGGTTGCATCGGGCTATCTTGCTGACTAGCAGAACACTGGGTTATTTCGAAAATATGGCAAAGCTGTGGCGGTTGGCTTCGCAGGAAGAATCCTCCCATGCTCCTATCTCAAAGTGGCTGACACGCCGTTATGAGAAGAATCAGTCACATCTTTACTTTCACTGCGCGGGTATTCGGGTCAGTGAACAATTAACTCAGTTATTGTGGCGAAACATTCCTCATATTGTCGTAACATCTGCGACATTGCGTTCTCTTAACAGCTTTTCCCGTATTCAGGAGCTGACGGGATTGCATGAAAATTATGATGATCGCTTTGTTACCTTGACATCCCCTTTTGAACATGTGCGCCAAGGGCGTCTGATTATTCCGCGAATGACGCTGGAGCCTACAATCCATAATGAAATGCAACACCTTGAGGAAATGGCGCGTTATTTCCGTTCGCAAATATTGTTGGGTACTCATCAGGGAATGTTAGTACTGTTTAGCAGCCAACGCGCGATGGAGGGTTTTCTCCAATTTGTAAAAGATTTACGGCTGATGTTACTGGTGCAGGGGGATCAGCCACGATATCGGCTGGTGGAAACCCATTGCAAACGTATTGACGAAGGGCAACCCAGTGTTCTGGTTGGGTTGCAGTCTTTTGCTGAAGGACTGGATTTGAAAGGTAATTACCTTTCACAGGTACACATCCATAAAATAGCTTTTCCACCTGTCACAAACCCTGTCATTATCACTGAAAGTGAGTGGCTTAAATCCCTGAAACGCTATCCTTTTGAAGTGCAGAGTTTGCCGAGTGCTTCTTTCAGTCTTATTCAACAAGTGGGAAGACTCATACGTAGTCATGAGTGTCATGGTGATGTGGTAATTTATGACAAAAGGCTGCTGACCAAGCGTTATGGATCCCGTTTGCTGGATGCATTGCCTGTTTTTCCGATTGAACAACCGGATATACCTTCGGAAGAAATATTACTGAAAATGAAAAAAGGATAAATAATATAAAAGTTAATATTATTTATCCTTAAGGTAAAGTTAGGCTGATAACTGTTATTTATCCGATTTTTTTCAGGAAACAGGTTTTCAGTACTAACCCTTTGATTTTATCAGCATTACATTCGATTTCGTCTTCACGGTGGGTTAGGCGAATATTTTTAATTAATGTGCCACGTTTCAGTGTCTTAGAGGTGCCTTTGACTTTCAGGTCTTTGATAACTTGTACTGAATCACCATCATTCAGCAGGGCACCGTTGGAATCTTTAACTTCGATATCCATTGTATATTGTCCTCATGTTTATTTTTAAAGCAGACGGGATTATAGAGAGAAAAATGAATTTTTTAAAGGTTAGTCTGATTTTTTAGGTTATAACTTCTATTTTAGATGTTTTTTATAATAAAAAAGGCCGTAATAACGGCCTATACACTTTGTCTTTCAAATCACTTTGTCTTTCAAATTATCTCTTTGGTGGCTGCGCTCGTTCACCCCAGTTACATAGCTCTACGCTTCTGGGGATGAACTTCCTTGCGGCAGCGATGCATCTTGAAATCCAGTGTGTATGATGATGGTGTTTTTATCTTAGTGCTCAATATTGGCTTCAAGAAACCATAAAAACTTATCGAGATCACGGGAAGCAGCTGTGAACATATCTGCTGTATCTTCATCTTCCGCATCACCAATAGCCTGACGGATATCATTAGCAACAATAGCATAACGATCAGCCAGTGCTTTTAAGTGATCCTGTACATCATGAATACCCGTCGGGTAACTTTCCAGCTGAGTTCCTTTGTGAACTTCCTGAAGTGTACCTAACGCTACTCCACCTAGTTGCACGACTCGCTCGGCAAAGGTATCGAGATGCTCAACGAGCGCAGTACGGAAGTCATCCAGCATTTTATGGATGGCGATGAAGTTTCTGCCGCGGATATTCCAGTGTGCTTGCTTAGTCATCAGAGACAGGTCAGTAAACTGGATGACCATATGATTTAGTACATAAATTGAACTTTTTTTGACTCCCTCACTGATATTATTACGGGTATAAATCAGTTTGGAGGAACTTTTTCTGACAAATTTTGCAGTACTCATTTGTAATGCTCCCTTAATTTAAACTAATGACATGGGATACATTAAAAGTAGCTGAACATTGAGCAGACGTCATATCGTTTTATGCTATTGAATTGATAGCTAATAAAAACATCAGTAATTAATCTCGGTAATAGTAAAAACCGAAAGGTACTGATACCTTTCGGTTTTCATAGATAGCTTAAGTTAACATTCAGTTTTTATTGGATTTTTTCTATTTTTGTTTTCTGTTTCATGGTTGTAGTAGAGCCAATTGAAGCACAAATGATGCACAGAAGGGCGAGCCATTGTGTTGTGGTTAAATGCTCATTCAGGAAAATGATACCGGATAAGGCACCCAATGCTGGTTCCAGACTCATTAACGTACCGAATGTTTTGGCTGGCAAACGTGTAAGGGCGATCATTTCCAATGTATAGGGAAGTGCGGTCGATAAGATAGCGATGCCCAGAGCAATAGGCAGTAATGAGGCATCAAACAGAAGTTCCGGGCCGGTTTGGATTAATCCCACCGGAAAGAAAATAACAGCAGCAATTAATGAGCCGATAGAAACTGTAGCTGCACCATAACCTGCCCCAGCGCGTTGACCAAAGATAATATAAAGTGCCCAGAAAACGCCCGCTCCCAGTGCATATAAAATGCCGACAGGATCAAGAGTACTGACGTCATCACCGATAGGTAACAGAAAACCTAAACCGGCAATAACCAATACGATCCAGAGAAAATCCACGGGGCGGCGTGAGGAAAACATAGCGACAGCCAGTGGGCCGGTAAATTCAAGTGCAACGGCAATACCAAGGGGAATTTTGGATAATGCCATGTAAAACAGATAATTCATTCCACCGAGTGAAATGCCGTAAGCAAGGAGAGGAGTGAGAGATGAACGCGTAAATTTCAGACGCCAGGGTTTAAAAATCAGAAATAAAATAAGGGTTCCCAGCGCAAGTCTCAGGGCAGTCACACCAGGTGCACCAATGACATGAAATACTGTTTTAGCTAATGATGCGCCAGCCTGAATTGATGTCATTGAAATTAATAACAAAAATATCGGAAGCAGAGAAAAAGATGCAGCCCGATGTTTAGAAAAGGACATTTACAGAAAACCTCAATTACAACATGTTATTTTAGAAGTGCCATCTTCGCAGTGAAATAGACAGAATACAACATGATTATGTCTTATGATCACTAGGCTGACGTATAAAAGAATAAGCATGAAGTATAGTCATTAATTCCTCTTAATTCACATATTATGAAAGCGATATCCTCGTATAAACGCAGGGCGGTAGAATTCGTTGATGGTTTTATCGGCTTTGATTATTATGCTATTTCTTAAATATAAATAGACCATGATTTTCAGGAGAAATGATATGTTAATAAGGGCAGCTTCTGGGCAGGATCTTGATGCTATTTTATTACTTTATACAACATTATTCAGAGAAATGGCTGAGTTGCAGCCTGAAAGACTGAAAAAGGTTGAACAGGACAGGGCATTTATTATTTCCACTCTTAGTGATGATAACTTTAATTTATTAGTAGCAGACGATAATAATGGAAATATAAAAGGTTTTTGCATCGCCCAAAAAAAGCAGACACCACCATTTAATTGCCTTGTTCAGAGAAAATATGGTTATGTTATTGATTTATTTGTCAGCCAAGATGTAAGAAATCAGGGAATCGGCCAGAAGCTATTAGCAGAAATGAAAAAGTGGGCGAAGGAAAATAATTTTACTCATCTGGAGCTGACCGTGTTATCTGAAAATATTTCGGCAACAAAATTTTATGAAAGGGAAGGTTATAAAGAAGTCAATAAATTAATGGCTATTACATTGTGATTATGGAGTTAAATGTGAAGGTTTCTTTAATAGATATAAATAAAAATAACTATCGCGAAGTGATGTCTCTTGAAGTTGAATCTGGACAGGAGCAGTTTGTTGCACCAAATTCAGAGTCAATTGCAGAATCAAAGTTTAATCAATATTGTAGGCCAAGAGCAATTTGTTTTGGCGAAGAAATTGTCGGTTTTGCTATGTATGAACGTTGTGTTAATGAAGGAAAGCCAAATGAGTATAATCTTTATCGGATGATGATTGACAAATCTCATCAGAATAAAGGAATTGGCAGTCTTGCGATGAAATTATTGCTGGATGAAATGAAACAATATGCTGATTGCTACAAAATATCTGTCTGTTATGATGAAACAAGTCAACGTCATAGCCAGTTTTATCAGCGTTTTGGTTTTACCGAAGTAGGTTATTGCGATGAGTATGAGGAAATGCTGGCGGAAATAATTATAGAAAATAAAATTCGTTAACTGTGAGCTTCTCTTTAAAAATGAACAGAGAGTTATCGTATAGTGAACATTTGTAGTGGAAGTTATATGCTCTTCGTCTTTCAAGTTGCCTCTTTGTGGGCTGCACTCACTCATCCCGGTCACATAGTTGTCTATGCTCCCGGGAATGAGTTCCTCTGCCGCCGCGATGCATCTTGAAATCCATTGAGTATAGATAAGTTAATTCTCTGTAAGCTTGCTAAATGAAGGTTTGTCTGCCAGAATTTAAACGAATTATGCAGTAAGTTTATTTGGTATATCCTCAAACTTTTTAATTAAAAATACGATAAGCCTTCAAACTTCTGTGGTGAAATAATGAATATAGGGAAACACTTTAATAATAGCTTTATCTTCAAATTATTGCTCTTTATCATGATTGCAGGATTGGGATTGAGAGTACCAATATCTTATATCCCGCCAATGTCTCAGGAAATTATTGACGATTTAAACATAAACTATTCTACCTTTGGGTTAATAACATCCCTGTCACCGCTGTGTTTTTTCTTTTTTTCTCCTTTAACACCTTATTTTGAAAGAAGAATAGGGTTGTATAAAACCTTATTAATGACATTTGTGGTTGCTATTGTTGCTTACATCCTAAGGTTAAATAGTTCTCTGATATTGCTGTTGGCTTCTACAGTTATGTTTGGGTTTGCTATTGCACTGGGAAATATTGCGTTACCTTCATTCTTCAAAAGTTTGGGTAGTAACAGGGTTGCTCTTCTGTCATCTTCCTATACGGCATCTTTGTATCTGGGGCCAGCAATGGCGACCGGCCTGACGTTACCGATTAAGCATATGCTGGGTTTTTCCTGGAATGAAGTTTCCTGGGTTTGGGTGCTCATTCCCCTATTTTCAGTGCTCCTTATCCTGTTCTTTTCCGATAAAAAACAAAAAAATTCAGTTAGTAACCCAAATGCCCGTAATGATTATGACGAGAAACCTGTGAAGGTGATTAACCCGTGGTCAAGCATTTCATGCTGGATGATGGCTGTCTATTTCTCTGTTTTATCGTTTAACTTTTATATTATTACTGCCTGGTTCCCTGAAATTATCAGTTCTTATGGCATGGGGCTGACTGAAGCAGCATCTTATGCTGCACTCTTCTCATTAGTAGCAATACCTTTTGCAACATTGACTGCTTTTTATATCTATAAAATAAAAAGACAAGAATTCATATTTGTTATTAACCCTATTATTGGCATGCTGGGGATTATTTTATTTATTTATGGTCAAAAACATTTAATTCCTGTTGCTGTCATGATCATGGGGATTGGGGCAGGTATTTGTACCGGAGTTGCATTCTTGTTACCACTGCTGCGTTTTAATCATACGACTAATATTACGAAAGCAAACTCAATGATGCAGTCAATCGGCTATTTGATTGCATTTTGTGGGCCACTTATTTCTGGTTATATTCATGACTTTACCTCTTCCTGGACTCTTGTTTTGTGGTTGCTTTTCCTCGTTCTGGCAATCCAAGGGATTTTGGGAATAATAATCGGTAAAAATGAAAAACTTGATGCGGCTTAATGTTAAAAAGCGTCTAAAAACAAAAGGTGATTGGCGATGTGTATAATCGCTAATCACCCGGAAGCTATATTTCACAGCTATATTTCAATTACTACACCTGTTTCTTTACCATAAATACTGCGTATATAGCCTTTGGCTATCTGCTCACCTGTGCAGGTTTCCTGCCCGGGAAAAAATTTAGCATAACTGGTAAATGATTCATCCAATAATTTGGGGCTGACTACGTTAATTCGGGCATCTGTGATTTCCGTCGCTGCTGAGCGGACAAAAGCTTCAATAGCCCCATTGGTTACGGCAGTTTGAGAACCATTAGGTGACATTATTTTGCCGACAATACCCGATGTTAAAGTAATTGAACCACCGGGTTTAATGTATTTTAAGGCTTGGAGCGCAACATTGATCTGACCAAATGCTTTATTTTTGATGCTTTCTTCATAATCGCGTAGGTTTTCTGGCTTCGTCCAGTTAGTCTTACCAAATGCACATATAATAGCTTCAAACATTTTATTTTTAGATAAAAAATTATCTAATTGTTGATTGTCAAAAACATCAAGCGAATATTCAGGTGAGTTACGGCTGGCTTGAACAATCTCAAGCTTTGTAGGGTTATCAGCTAACAAAGGATGATATTTTTTAATGTTGCTGATAATGTGTTTTCCTATATTTCCTGTTGCTCCTATCACTAATATTTTCATATTTATGACTCCGTAATTGAATGACAAGATGCTAGATAAATAATGTTTATTTAAATTTTGAGTTTAGCTCAGCTCTATATTCTTTCAGCACTTCATCAATAACCCAACTGGTACGTGAGGCAGATATGCCAGTAGAAGGGCTGATATCTTTTCCTCGTAATTGCTGAATAATTGTCTGTATAAATGGCATTTGAATATGTTTTGGGTTTTCAAAATTAAACTGATGTAATGTATTTTTGTCATCGTAATATGAAATTGGAGAATCCCCGAATGTGGCAAAAATTATTTTGCCTTTTGTCCCCATTATTTCCACCTTATCTTCACGAGAGCTGGCAACAAAATTCCAGATGCCGACACCCTGTACCTGATTTTCGAACATGAATGACATTGAAACACAATCTTCTGCCGGATACGCTTTTGCCTGAGAGCTCGCATGCCCTTTGACGGAAACAATTTTGCCCAACAGAAAATCTAGTATATCCAGTGTATGGCAGGCTAAATCAACAAATAACCCCCCACCGGATATTTCTGGTTGTACAAACCAGGGAAGGTTTTCGGGATCAAGATAACGTGATTCCATTTCCCGGGATAATTGGCAACTGACAATAAGTGGAGTGCCAATCGCACCTGAATCAATGAGTTCTTTTATTTTTATAAATCTTGGTAACGCTCTACGGTAATAAGCAACAAATAATGGCACATTATGGCGTTGGCAGGCAGTAATCATTTCATTACATTCTGAAAATGTCAGAGCCATCGGTTTTTCTACATAAACAGCTTTACCGGCTGCGGCAGCTAATAAAGTATATTTCTTATGACTAGAGGGAGGAGTTGCAATATAAACGGCATCAATTTCCGGATCGTTAATCAGAGATTCAGCATCAGAATACCATTTGGGTACATTGTGCCTGTTAGCAAAATCTTTTGCTAAGTCTGAATTTCGGCGCATAACAGCAATTAATTCTGAATTTTCCAGTTTATAGAAAGCGGGGCCACTTTTTACTTCTGTTACATTACCACAACCAATAATACCCCATCTGATTTTCTGCATTTTATTTTTCCGGTATATTTATCTATGAATCGCAAATATTCGCTCGATTTTATAATAGCCTTTTTGCTTATTCTATGTCTTTATGGACGATAATTTATATTGTTACATTAGTAAAATTTATTGCCTGATATCATATGCCGGATATAGAAATGCCCAGATTATGGATTTTGACGCGCGCTGTGAAAGCATTCTGGCGATACTTTTTTCTTATTGTGGCATAATAGGCAACTATCGATTTTTCCAAATTCCCTTTTTATTCACTTTAAGAGCAAAAGTTGTGTTAAGTACAAACAACATCACTATGCAGTTTGGCAGTAAGCCTCTGTTTGAAAACATTTCTGTTAAATTCGGTAACGGCAACCGCTATGGCCTGATTGGTGCCAATGGTGCGGGTAAGTCAACCTTTATGAAAATTTTGGGGGGAGACTTAGCTCCGACCTCCGGTAATGTCAGCCTCGATCCGAATGAGCGTTTGGGTAAATTACGTCAGGATCAGTTTGCCTTTGAAGAATATACGGTACTGGATACAGTTATCATGGGCCACACAGAGTTGTGGGAAGTGAAACAGGAACGTGACCGTATTTATGCCATGGCAGAAATGAGCGAAGAAGACGGCTATCGTGTTGCTGATTTGGAAGTTGCTTATGGTGAAATGGATGGCTACAGCGCAGAAGCCCGTGCCGGCGAGTTATTACTTGGTGTAGGTATTCCGGTAGAGCAGCACTATGGTTTGATGAGTTCAGTTGCTCCGGGCTGGAAATTGCGTGTCCTGCTGGCTCAGGCGCTGTTTTCTGATCCTGATGTTCTGTTACTTGATGAGCCAACCAACAACCTGGATATTGATACTATCCGCTGGCTGGAACAAGTACTGAATGATCGCAATAGCACCATGATTATTATTTCCCATGACCGTCACTTTCTAAACACTGTATGTACGCATATGGCTGATTTGGATTACGGCGAACTGCGCCAGTTCCCGGGTAATTATGATGAGTATATGGTGGCAGCAACTCAGGCACGTGAGCGTTTGTTGGCAGATAATGCTAAGAAGAAAGCGCAGATCGCAGAATTGCAGTCATTTGTCAGCCGTTTTAGCGCTAATGCCTCTAAATCCAAACAGGCAACTTCCCGTGCCCGTCAGATTGACAAAATTCAGTTAGAAGAAGTGAAGGCCTCCAGCCGTCAGAACCCTTATATTCGTTTTGATCAAGAGAAAAAACTGTTCCGTAATGCACTGGAGTTAGAAGGTCTGACGAAAGGTTATGACAATGGCCCGCTGTTTAAAAACCTGAATCTGCTGATGGAAGTTGGCGAAAAAATGGCGGTGATTGGTGAAAACGGTATCGGTAAAACGACACTGCTGAAAACACTGATCGGTGAAACTGAACCAACCAGCGGTACGGTTAAATGGTCTGAAAACAGTACTATTGGCTATTATGCACAGGATCATGCCAGTGATTTTGATGGTAATCTGACTGTGTTTGAATGGATGAGTCAGTGGAGACGTGAAGGTGATGATGAGCAGGCAGTACGCAGTGTACTGGGGCGCTTATTGTTCAATCAGGATGATATCAGGAAGAAAGTCGGGGTTTTATCCGGTGGTGAAAAAGGCCGGATGTTGTTTGGCAAGCTGATGATGCAGAAGCCAAATATTCTGGTTATGGATGAACCGACCAACCACTTGGATATGGAATCTATCGAATCACTGAACCTGTCACTGGAACTTTATGAAGGTACGCTGATTTTTGTTTCTCATGACCGTGCTTTTGTCAGCTCATTAGCCAGCCGTATTCTGGAAATAAAATCTGATAAGGTTATTGATTTTAAAGGTACTTATGATGAGTATCTGAGAAGTCAGGGAATTGTTGAGTAAAATTTACTTATATTGAAATAAACGCTCAAAAATTCAAATTGAGCGTTTATTTAATTTTCGGTTATGACTACGATTTATTAATAGTGTTGAATGTTCAGATAATATCCTATAACTCTGTCATGCATTTCTATGGATTTTGAAAAAGATAATGTTTTTCGGGCCAGTCTTGCCAAATGCTGACGAAGGTTCAGATTATGCCTCCCTATACGTTGGGTATAACGCTTACTGACCACATGCAGTTTCCCTGCCAATGTTTTTTCATCACTTTTCGTCTTGTCCTGTCGTAGACGTAAAAGAGCCAGCGTGGCTGTTTCTTTGTCTTCACATACGACCATTGTTCATCCATTTCACAGCAGATAATCACTTCGGTGCCGGGTGCAATGGCTTCTGTTACCGATTTGGGTCTGAGCTTTTTAAGTGGCGAAGCACGGTATTTAGGCCAATCCTCATCATCCGCGCTGTCGCCCGACATCCCATGCCATTCATGGCCATATCGACGATTTGCTTATGGGTTCCGGGACGACATGCGCATAATAGAAAGATTATGCATGATCAATAAATTGATATCATAACCGGCGTTACGTAATGAAATTTCAATGAGTTATAATACAGGTAAGAAAATACTGGCCAGTTGTTTATTCTATAGATAAACTCCTAAGCATTGTTCAGGGGATTTCCCGCCAAAAAACGGTGACTGATAAGTGGAAAATCTGGAGGCAGAAAGTGATTGGGTAATTGCTTCAATAGCCATTATCTGACGGCGTCCTTTGTGAATTTGGCACAGTATACCGCTTGTTTCGTTCAGATTCACAGATCCAACAGGATAAACTGGTTTAATTTATATAGATGAAAATCCAATGATAAGTACCTTTATTAATTCAATGATTACTCCCGCTAGATTTCTAGCGCGTGGTCTTCATGTCCATTTTTACGTACTGATTATTTTTCACAGTTACCATTTATTTACTTGTGAATAAAACACTTTTTTTGAAATTATGTGATTATTTTTGTAATGTTATAATTCATTTAATAATAATATTATTAAATGAATTTAAATGATGAAATATTGTTGATGTTTTTTTTGCTTTTAAATAACAGGATTAAATATATTGTATGTCAGTTAGTATTGCTAAAAATTTAGTTAAATTGCTTGAAAGATTCGGGGTTAAAGCCGCATTTGGTGTTTCTGGCGGGTTTATTGTCCCTATATGGGAAGCATTATCTGAATCAGAAAAAATACAAACATTCCATTGTAGACATGAGTCTGGTGGGGTCTTTTCTGCATCTGAATTTAGCTTATGTCAACAGGTTCCAGCAATAGCTTTTGCTACAGCAGGGCCTGGAATAAGTAATGCATTAACAGGATTAAGAGTAGCAAAATTAGATGGGGCAAAGGTGGTTTTCATTTCATCAATTACATCTGTCGACCCTTCGGGAAAATGGTGTTTGCAAGAAACAACAGCACAAGATATAGATAGCTTGGTAATTTCAAATGGGCGTGGTTATTTTGATGAAGTCATTATTATAAGCCAGTATAAGGATTACTTTGATGTTGAACGAAAATTGAAGAAAGGTTTTAATAAAAAAGATGGTTATGTGGTCGGTATATTTCTGACAACAGCTGCACAGAAAATGATTTTAGATATAGATTATGAAAATTGTGAAGAGTTATCTGTATCTCATGATAACTTAGATGAAAATATTAAATATCATTCAAAAGAAATAGCAGATTTAATTATTAATAAAAATGCTATTTTTTGGACAGGATTTGGTGCTCGGAATGCCTCCAATTTGATAACTCAGATAGCTGTAAAAACAAATTCGCAGGTAATATCGACTCCACGAGGAAAAGGGATCTTCGATGAAAAGCATCGTCTTTACGCTGGAACCAGTGGTTTAGGTACAGATACAGAGAGTATTCATCAAGCATTACATTGTCCTGCATTATCAGCAGTTATTATTATGGGAACCAGATTAGGTGAACTTAGTTCATCTTATATCCAAAATAATCTTAATAAGGTAAATGTTTATTATGTAGGTATAAATGTACATGAGGTGAAAGATAATTTACCTCCGCATAGTGTTCTCATTGAAAGTGATATTGATACATTTCTTGCCTCTATTGAGACCTATCTGGCTGGAAAAATCAAACCTTCCAGCCAGATAAAAACCATTCCGAAGCTAGATTACAGTAATAAATACTATTCAGATGCAGAAAAAAACGTTCTCCACCCGCTTGATGTCTTGCGTATGGTTCAGGAAATAGCGATTGATAGGTTTGATTGTCATGTAGCTGCAGAAGCAGGAAACTCCTTTGTATGGGCTAATCGTTACTTGAAGTTTTCTAATCCATTGAGATATCGTACAAGTACAGCAGATGGCGCTATGGGGCATTATGCTTGCGGGTTGGTTGGGATTACCGCATCAAAAGATCGTTGTGCAATAGGTATCATAGGTGACGGTTCAATGTTGATGTCTAATGAAATAAGTACTGCTGTTAGATATGGATTACCTGCTATCTGGCTTGTGATGAATGATGCTTCTTACAATATGTGCAGACAAGGTTTGGAGTTATTGGGTAACGCAGAACTTGATTGTCATATCCCTGAAGTTGATTTTGCGCTATTTGGGCGGGCTGTTGGTGCAATGGGTTATAGAGTAAGAAATATAGAAGAATTACATCAAGCTCTTATTCATGCAATTGAAAATAAAAAGCCAGCAGTAATTGATGTGGTTATTAATAGATATATACTACCTCCACTTGATAATAGAATTAAGGCTCTAAAAGAATTAAAGGAGGTATAATTATGAGGAACGCTATCTCAGTTGTTTCAGCAGCAGGTATTCTCCCGATAAAAAAAATTATTATTCATCCTGAAAACGATACGCATAATGCATTTAGTGTCCCGGACAAAAAGCAATTATCTCGAACACGTGTTTTATGGCGTTCAAGGCATAAAAAAGATCTACTTGGATTAATGAAGGAAAGCTTGTTAGCTGCCGTGAAACAGATACAGAAGAATATATTAGATATTGATTATCTGATTCTTAGCCAAGTATGGTCTGACAACATACTAAGTGATGAAGCAGGAAAATTGGCCAGAGAATTAAATCTATCTTGTCCGGTGGTGGTAATAAATGTTGGCACTAGTGGTGGAGTAACTGCACTAGAACTTGCTACGGCTATGCTTACTAACTCAGCATTTAATAATATTGCTGTTATTGCAGGATGTAATTATTCGCATTGGTTTTCAAAAAACGATCCTGCCAGATCTCTGTTAAGTGATGGAGCTGCATGTCTCATACTTAGCCGTGAACAAGGTGCGACAATCGATGGTTTTCATACCTTAAGTACAGCACATTACGATGTGTTAGAATTTAATGAAGTTCCTGAACGATATGTTTGTTATAAACCCAAAGGAGGAGAATATATATTTAATCACCTGAAAGAAACTATTTATCAGTGTTGCAGTAAGGTATGTGAATCAAATGGAATTACTTTAAATGAGGTGAAAGCTTTTTATATTTATGACCCCGTAGAATGGGTTGCTAACAGCGCAGCTGAAGCTTTGGGTGTAGAAAAAGAAAAAGTTATATCTATCTTTCATAAATATGGAAGTCTAGGTCCATCAATGAGTTTTTTTGGCTTTATGGAAATAAAGAATTATAAAAGATTGGCTGATTTTGATTGGGTTATTATTATGGGCTTTAGTCCTTCATCTACTGCAACAGCTTGTTTACTTCAATGGAAAGATATTCCTTGCAATATATATTGCTATGATCAGATTACACAACCATATCCAGTGGATTTAAATATTCAGCATAATAATGCAGGAATGGCAACTTGAAACAAGATGGGTTAAGTGCGATAAATTAAATAACTATAATAAACTATGGTTATAAACAGGAAAAATTATGACAAGAGTAGCAATTGCAGCGCTAGGAATTTGGCATCCTTCAACTGTAGTTGATAATAATTGGTTTATAGAGTATTACGCTGAACAAGGTATTGATGTTAGAGGATTACTGAATAGTCTTGGCTATAAAAACCGTTATCTTATCCGTGACTCATCTGATACAACACTAACAATGTCAGTTGCAGCTTCTAATAATGCTATCCGACAACTCGGTTGTCAGGCTAATGATCTGGATTTAGTTGTATTTGCTTCACAGACACCAGAATATCTTATTCCTTCAACAGCGCTCAAAATACATCATGCCATTGGAGGCGGGGAAAGAGCTCAGGCGTTTGACATTAATGCAAATTGTGCAGGGCTATTAGTAGCGATAGAAACGGTTTCCAGAGTAATGATGGCGCATCCTTCCTGTCAGCTTGCACTGGTTGTAGGTGGGGATTATCTTGGTGCTCACAGTAGTCATTCACCTGTCTATCATTCATGTTTTTCTGAGGCTGCTGTTGCTGTTATTCTTCATAAAACTGAACAAGGAAATGGCTTTATAGATTCAGAAAATCGGATACAAACTTCAGTAATTGACAATTCACTTTTTCCAGAATGTGGATTATCTAATATTCATCAACATAATATTTCAGCACAAGTGAAATTCACACCTTTTGATGATTCCATTTGTATCGATGTTGCAGTCGAATCAATACAATTATTACTTTCACGAAATAATTTAATTATTGAAGATATTAAGGGATTTATGTTTTCACAGTTTTCTATAAGTAACATTAGGCTACTTTGTAAAGCCCTTGGCGTGGATCAGAGTAAGGCATTATTTATTGGTGATAAGTATGGTTATACTGCGACTAATAGTCCATTTGTTGCACTTTATGAAGCGTTGGAAAGGAAAGAAATTGCACGAGGTGACTTAATCGTTTTTTGGTCGGTGGGTGCTGGTTGGCAAAGTACCGCTATTTTGATGGAGTATTAAATGATGCAATACTCTTTGTCTTTCAAACTACTGCTATGTTATAGCTCAAACTAATATTTGGCTGTTATTAAATTTGTCTCGGTAATTATCTATAGGTGTAATACTGAGGGTGGTTGCTTTCATAGTAGTTTGTTATGGTTACTATTGAGAGAAAATTGATTATAAAGCACAAGCAATCATCAAATCCTCTTTTATATGCTAAAGACATTCCAGCTTATTGTTCAAGTTAGACCTATTCGCCCTGAACATGACCATTTATATACATTGATGTGTGTTATATAATTTTCGACCAGAGGAAACTCTACTTGTGTAATCACCCAGCCCTACTCGTTGTGATGGTCGGGGTAATATTTTTCAAAAAAGGCTCCTGAAGGGGCCTTTTTTGATCCTGATGATGAGTAGTGAGTGAATAACCATTAATAGATATTTAGGTTTATAATGATCGTTGGCAGATTTCACACCTAGGGTCTTTCACTAGTTTTATTTCGCGAAATTGCATTGTCATGGCATCAAACAGTAGAACTCTGCTTCGAGCAACTTTCCCGTACTGAGTCAGCAGTTTAATTGTCTCCATAGCCTGTAACGAGCCGATTGTACCTACAAGTGGTGCCATGACACCCGCTTCAACACAGGTCAGGCTATTTTCACCGAATAATCGGCTCAGACAACGGTAACAGGGTTCTTCCTCATGATAGGTAAAGACTGACAGTTGTCCTTCCATTCGTATGGCAGCCCCGGAAACTAAGGCCGTTTTATGCTGGTAACACAGACGGTTAAGCTGTTCGCGGATGGCGACATTATCGGTACAATCCAGCACAACATCATGCTGGATAATCAACTGACTTAGAGCTGGATCATCTAATAGCCCTTCAACGGGACGGACAGTAATATGCGGGTTTATCTCCCGCAGCGTCAGCGCCGCGGAATGAACCTTAGCCATACCAATACGCTCATCACGATGTAGGATTTGGCGCTGTAAATTAGACAGGGAAACAGTATCAAAATCCAATAATGTGATTGTTCCCACTCCCGCTGCGGCCAGATATTGGGAAGCGGCACAGCCGAGACCTCCCAGACCGACTATTAACACGTTGGATGATTTTAATTTTTCCTGACCGTCAAAATCGAAACCCCGCAGGACAATCTGCCGATTGTAACGAAGCATTTCTTTATCTGTGAGTTCACTAGTCATTTCTTTAATCATTTATTGATTTTTCAGCAGCTGGTTGAAAAATTCTATCTGTACTGTTTCCCCCGCTGCAACAGAGCCGCGTTCCCTTTCAAGTACAATAAAACAATTGCCGAGACTATATGAACTGAAAATATGGGAGCCCTGATGACCGGTTGTTTTTACTTCTAATTCACCCTGTTCATTCAATCCCGCGATCCCGCGTTGGAAATCCAGCCTGCCGGGCGATTTTTTCAGCGGTGTAACCACTTTGGCATTAAGCCGAAGAGGAGGCTGCCATGAACTGAAGCCGGACAAGTGTGCAATCAGAGGCTGTACTAACTGATAGAAGGTCAGAACTGCGGATACCGGATTGCCCGGCAGGCCACAAAACCACGCTTTTTCCAGTTTGCCGAAAGCAAAAGGTTTACCGGGTTTAATGGCTAATTTCCAGAAGCTAATCTGGCCCATCTCATCCAGAATCTGTTTAGTGTAATCGGCTTCACCAACGGAAACACCCCCACTGCTGATAACCAGATCAGCAAGGTCGTTAGCCTGAATAAAAGCGTGGCGCAGGGCATCAGGATCATCCGGAATAACACCGAGGTCGATAACTTCACAATCCAGTTTTTCCAGCATCAGGCGAACAGCAAAACGGTTTGTGTCATAAATTTGTCCGGATTGCAGTGGCTCACCAATGGCTTGTAGTTCATCGCCGGTAGAAAAAACAGCAACTTTTAATTTGCGGAACACTTCAACCTTTGCAATCCCCAGCGAGGCAAGCAGAGGCAATTGTGCTGTAGATAACTTAGTGCCTTGTGGCAGGACAGCTGTATTTTGGGCAATATCTTCGCCAATAGTACGGATGTTCTGCCCCTGACGAACCGGATGCGTAAACCGGATGCCTGTTTCCGTTGTTTCTGTGTGCTCTTGCATAACAACGGCATCGGTACCCGTGGGGATAGGGGCGCCAGTCATAATGCGGATGCAGGTACCTGCGGGCCATTCTCCCTGAAATGGAACACCAGCCAGCGCTTTCCCTGTCTGCGGTAAAGTCTGTGTTTCGTTCAAATCGGCAAGGCGAATGGCATAACCATCCATCGCTGAGTTATCAAAAGGGGGAACATTAATTGGGGAAATAATATCTGTGGCAGTAATGCGGCCTGCTGAGTGCATCAGACTGATTGTTTCGGTTTCAGAGAGAGAGGCGGTCTGGGCCAGTAGTTTTTCTAACGCCTGTTCGAGTGAAATTAAGCCTGAGGTATGACAATGATCCATGAAAACTCCCAATGTGCGGCAAATAGCATGGTGGCATTATGGCAAAGATCCTTTTAATGGGAAATTGTTATACCGAATAGATTCCAGATTACTGCTGAAGGATAAAAGAAAGCGGTGCGGATTGACTAATAAAAGATGTATATCATATCCATGATTTGCTATAACTAAATTACGACAATTAAAACAAACGATTACATTAAAATTTAATCACTATGAGTAACCAAATTACAACATCTGGTAATAGTAACTATCTGGCTATTCAAATTGCATTGAGCGGCTTTCTTGCTTTAGTTGTTGCGATGGGAATAGGGCGTTTTACCTTCACACCACAAGTTCCACTGATGATTGCTGAATCACAATTCACGCTGACGGAAGCCGGGATTGTGGCTGCATTTAATTACCTTGGCTATTTTGCCGGTTCTTACGATGCGATGCGGGCGAAGCGGTTTGTGGAGTATCGTTTGTGGGCAGGCTTATGGGGTGCAGTTATTATTACACTTCTGTCAGCCCTGCTTGACGGCCCGGTATTACACAGTATTGCCCGCTTTTTTATTGGCTGGGCGAGTGGCTGGACACTGGTGTTGGTTGCTGCATGGTCAAACGATGAACTGGCGAAGCTGAATCGCCCGGGGTTAAGTGCCGCGATCTTTGCCGGAACCGGGATTGGCATTCTGGTCAGCGGAGTGCTGGCGGTAGGGATTCAATCGTGGGGTATGGATGCGGCTCAGGCATGGGTTATTTATGGCATTCTGGCGTTATTGTGCAGTGTTTATGCCAGTCGCTATTTACCACGCCGGGGAGAATTGCATCGTCCGCAAACGGCAATGCAAAAACTTGCTTTAACGCCTGAAATTAAGCGGCTGGTATGGAGTTACACCCTTGCCGGATTCGGCTATATTCTACCCGCCACATTTCTTTCTCAAATGGCTTCAGAACGTTTCCCCGGTAGCGTGTTTGCACAGTTTGTCTGGCCGATATTCGGAGGAGCGTCAGTCATCGGTATTGCGATGGGAATTCTGTTGCGCCATGTCTCAACAGCACAAGTTCGTCTGGCTATCACACTCTGGCTTCAGGCACTGGGTATATTGGTAGCAGAAGTTGTACCCGGAATCAGTGGCCTTGTTATCGGCGCATTTCTGGTGGGAGGTGGTTTTATGTGTGTGGTGCAGCTGGCATTGCTGTATGGGCGCGAACTGGCTCCCAGCCATACTCATTATATGGCCGGGCTATTAACCACCGGTTATGCGCTGGGGCAATTGGTCGGGCCGATGCTATCAGCTATTTCGACTTGGCTGACCGGTAAATTGGAACCGGCGCTCTATATTGCATTTATTGGCTTGGTTATTGCGGGATTGCTAGTATTTAATCGCAATAAAACCTCTTATAAATAATCCTGATTTGGCGCATTGGTACTGTGCAGGTATATTGTGCGCCTGCCCTGATGGGGGGCAGTATATAGCCTGTCAGGCTACAATTTGAATGTTGGCAGGTATAGCTATTCAATATTCAATGTTGATATAGTTGTTCGTGGTAACAATATGAGCAAATGTCCCATCAATGGATATCATGTAATGGAAGTATTATCTTTGGAGAATTCGATGTCATCCTTAAGTACAGAAGCCGCGCTGGTGCATTCGGCACTGGTTGAGCGTGGTCTTGAAACCCCACTGCGTGAACAGACTTTAGAGCCTGAAGTGCGAAAAGTCCGCATTGAGGAACACATGACAGAAATTATGAAGCTGTTAAACCTCGATTTGAGTGATGACAGTCTGGCGGATACACCGAGCCGTATTGCAAAAATGTATGTGGATGAAATATTTTCAGGTTTGGATTACAGAAATTTTCCGAAAATCACGCTGATAGAAAATAAAATGAAAGTCGATGAGATGGTGACAGTGCGGGATATCACACTGACCAGCACTTGCGAACACCATTTTGTGACTATCGATGGGAAAGCCACTGTAGCTTATATTCCTAAGGATAAAGTGATTGGGTTATCGAAAATTAACCGCATTGTCCAGTTTTTTGCGCAACGCCCACAGGTACAGGAACGATTGACACAGCAAATCTTGATTGCACTTCAGGCTCTGCTTGGCACAAATAATGTTGCTGTTTCTATTGATGCTGTGCACTACTGTGTAAAGGCGCGTGGTATCCGTGATGCTACCAGTACCACAACGACCACATCTCTTGGCGGTTTGTTTAAGTCCAGTCAAAATACGCGACAGGAATTTTTGCGTGCCGTGCGCCATTTGCACTTATCGTGATGAACCTGCATTGCTATGACAAGTAGTAAATTAACAAGTAGTAAATTAAATAGTGGAGCAGCGTGCCACAGGTTTGCAGTGCTTGATAGCGTGCGTGGTTTCGCTGTTCTGGGCATATTGTTACTGAATATCTCAGGCTTTGCGTTGCCCTATGCCGCTTATACTAATCTCTTTTATAAAGCCAATGTTCTGTTTTCTGATGTATTAACATGGTCTGTCCTGAATACATTTGCTCAGGGAAAATTTTTATTTATTTTAACGCTGTTATTTGGCGCATCACTTGAATTATTGAGGCAGCGGGATTACTACTGGAATCGTTGCAGGTTAGTGATTCTGGCTGTGATTGGTTTATTGCACGGAATTTTGCTATGGGATGGCGATATCCTATTGTCATATGGTCTGGTTGGCCTTCTGGTATTACATTGGATCAATAAGAGACCCAATTTATTCAAACAGGGTATTGTCTTATATTTATTTGGGCTGATGATGTTCTATCTATTGGGGCTATTCCCGGTAGAGGAAAACAGTACTTTCTGGCATCCGCTAGAGCAGGATATTTTGCATGAAAGTTACTGGAAAACCCATGGCGGGCTAGTGGCGATAGAGCACCGTATAAATCAGATTAGCGGTGTGATGATAGTGACTATTGTGCAGTATAGCTGGCAGATAATAGGAACTATGCTTTGCGGCGCAATGCTATTACGTAATGGTTGGCTAAAGGGCATGTACAGCCTTCATCACTATCGTCGTGCGGCTCTGTGGCTGTTTGTCATTGGCCTGTTGATTCAGTCTCTGGCCCTGTCAGTATTGTATTTATATCCTTATAGTTACTTCACTGCCTGGACTGTCCGACAGACGATCACTGAATTAGCGACACCATTTATAGCATTATCGTATGTGGCGCTGATTTATGGGTTCTGGCCGGTTATATTCCGTTGTCGAGTAGTTTTCTGGCTACAGCAGGTTGGCAAAATGGCACTGAGCTGCTATTTAATGCAAACTTTAATCTGCACCACACTTTTTTATCATTTGGGGCTGTTTAATCAGTTTGCTCGCTGGGAATTGTTAATATTCGTCCCTTTTATTTGGGGATGTAATATCGGATTTGCCTGCTGGTGGTTAAAACGTTATCAGCAAGGGCCTGCTGAAAAACTCTGGCGGGTACTGACCAGAAAACTGCAAGAAAGATTTTAAACGATCAAGAGCCTATCTTCCGAGAATAGGCTCTTATTTGCTGCGATTCCTCGTCTCCATTCCCTGTAACTCTTCTGGTGATACCGCCGGATAGCCTTCAATGCCTGTAGGAGAGATCTGCTGGCTAGGAATAGGGGTTAAAGGCCCCAGAAAACGAGGTTCACGTTTTAAGAGATACAGGTCAGCCCAGGCACCAAGGCGGGCAAATACTTCACGAAAACGTATCGTCATCATATTCTTAGGGGAAGAGACAGCATAACATTGCGCTTCTATGCCCATATGCATCGCAATAAAGAGAGCACGTTCACAGTGGAAGCGCTGGGTGATAATGGTGAAGTCATTGGTATCAAAGACCTTGCGAGTTCTGACAACCGAATCTAATGTCCGGAATCCCGCAAAATCCATCACGATTTTAGAGGCCGGAATACCTGCTTTAATGAGATCTCTTCGCATCGTATTGGGTTCATTATAGCTGTGTTGGGCATTATCTCCGCTTAATAGCAGATATTTAACTTTTTCACTGTTATAGGCGTTAACAGCTCCCTGAATACGATAGAAATAATATTGGTTATATGCACCGGCTTTATAATATTTGGATGTGCCCAAAACCATGCCCACTTCTCGTTCCGGAAGTTGTCTGAGGTCATCAAAAATGTAGGGAGCCGTTTTCCAGCTGATCCAGCGATCAAGCATAACAGCTGATAATATAAAAACAGCTATTATGAGGATTAGGCTGGTAATTAGATACTTCCACATTATTTTTGCCTTTTATATAACCATGAACAAGTCATTAAAGGCTACTTTACTTGGAATATTGAAGCAAGTGCTGGATTAACCACATTAATATAAATATGCTTTGTGAGATAAATGCCTGCCGAAAATACTGGCAGGCATTAAGATTATCAGAATGATGTACGTTTATAGATGCGATATTCTGGTTTCCAGAAATTACGCTCAATCGCTTCTTCCAAAGCGTCTTCTGACGTGACCGTTGCGACACCCTGAATCTGGGCTTTTTTCGCCACTTCTTTGGCTATTTTGCGGGAAACATCCTGAATATCATCAATCAATGGCAGTAGTGGGCCAGAGCCGGTTTGCGCCAGAGGAGAGCAATCTGCCAATGAGCGGCTTGCTGCCATTAACATGTCATCTGTTACACGTCTGGCTCCTGAAGCAATAACACCTAACCCGATACCCGGGAAGATATAAGAGTTATTACACTGGGCAATCGGGAATTCCTGACCTTCATACTGTACTGGTGAGAATGGGCTGCCTGTTGCAACCAGCGCTTTACCTTCCGTCCAGTTAATAATGTCTTCCGGACGGGCTTCTACGCGGGATGTCGGGTTAGACAACGGCATGACAATCGGGCGCTCACAGTGCTTATGCATTTCACGGATAATTTCTTCAGTGAACAGGCCTGACTGACCAGAAACACCAATCAGAACAGTAGGTTTGGCGTTACGGACAACATCCATTAATGACAGGCTGTCTTTGTCAACGTCCCAGGAATCCAGGGCGCTGCTTTTCTGGACCAGTACGCTTTGGAAATCCAACAGATTCGGTTGTTTATCTGTGAGTAACCCGAAGCGGTCGACCATGAATACACGGGCACGGGCCTGTTCATCACTCAAACCTTCTGATTTCATCTGAGCGATAATCTGCTCTGCAATACCACAACCAGCAGAACCCGCACCAAGGAAGGTGACTGTCTGGTCTTTCAGCTGACGGCCTGCGGCACGGCTGGCAGCAATCAGACTGCCAAGAGCAACAGCAGCAGTACCCTGAATATCATCATTGAAGCAGCAAAGATCATTACGATAGCGGGTCAACAGTGGCATGGCATTGTTCTGAGCAAAGTCTTCGAACTGCAACAGAACATTCGGCCAGCGGCGTTTTACTGCCTGAATGAATTCATCGACGAAATCATCATATTCTTTGCCGGTAATACGCGGATGGCGCCAGCCCATATAGAGCGGGTCGTTCAGGCGCTGCGGATTGTTTGTACCTACATCCAGCACGACAGGCAGGGTATAAGCAGGACTGATCCCGCCACAGGAGGTATATAGCGATAATTTACCGATAGGGATACCCATGCCACCAATTCCCTGATCGCCAAGCCCCAGAATACGCTCACCGTCGGTTACAACGATAACTTTAACATTCTGTTTGGTGGCATTTTGCAGCATGTCATCAATATAAGCCCGGTTCGGGTAGGAGATGAACAAACCACGGGCACGGCGGTAAATATCAGAAAAATGTTCGCACGCTTCACCGACGGTTGGTGTGTAAATGATAGGCATCATTTCGCTGAGATGTGCGTCAAGGAGCCGGTAGAAAAGAGTTTCGTTGGTATCCTGAATATTCCTCAAATAAATATGTTTATCCGCGTCATTTTTAAAATCGCGGTATTGGCGATAGGCGCGTTCTGCCTGCTCTTCGATTGTTTCAACCGCTTGAGGCAATAAGCCATGCAGATTGAAATTGCTGCGTTCTTCTTCCGTAAAGGCGCTGCCTTTGTTTAGCAGGGGAAACTCCAACAGGATGGGGCCAGCGTAGGGAATATAAAGAGGACGTTTACTTTCGTGTTCCAGTTCCATGATGCTTACTCTTTGGACTAATCAATAACAAAATCGGCTACATATACTTCGTCTTTCAAGTTGCCTCTTTGTTGGCTGTGATGCATCTTGAAATCCATTGTGTATAGATCCTAAGAAGATAAAAAAATAAGTACAGTAAATGTTACTTAAATATGTTTATCATGAGCAAAAATGAGAGATAACATACAGAATTGGCTAATTAAATGTTATTTAATTTCTCACTTTTGCCCAAAAACCTTGCAGGGTGGTCAGAATGTGTGGCGTTCCGTTTGTTTGCAGCCGAGGAAATTTAAAGTAGATTCGGTTGTATTCCACTGGGACAGGTGACCATTTTGCCCCTCAACAAGTATTGCCCGCTTGATCGAATGGCAATCACTTCCTGACATATTCATTAATATTAGCGCTGCCTGTAAAGGTGGCAAGCTTGGATTAAATGCCGCATTTTCTGCATAGCGACCAGTATAAACGCGATCTTGTTCATCTATCAGGGCAACACCGGAGTGTGACTGACTATAGGGTGCATGGCTCTGATTCGCCGCATTTAATGCGGCCAGGACGAGTTCATCTTCAGCATCGAGCTGATAGCCGTGGTGAGTGTTATCCAGCAGAAATTGAGTGACAGATAAGTCACGTGGGCCAAATGCTTCTGGCAGATAATCGGCCAGTGTCAGGCGTGGGCGATCAGGTAAACAGATTTCCAGTTGTGTTCCGCTGTTTAATTCATTCATAAACTGTCGGCAGTGACCACAGGGAGAGTAATTAATAGTGATGGATACCAGTTTCTTCTCGCCACGTAACCAGGCATGAGTGATGGCTGATTGTTCGGCATGAACAGTTTGCTGTAATGCAACACCTGTAAACTCCATATTCGCGCCAAAATAGAGGTTGCCGCTCTCTCCCCGTGCGATAGCACCAACATGAAAGTTTGAGATAGGGGAAATGGCACAGGCCGCAGCGAGTGGTAGCAGGGCCAGTGCCAGTGCATGATCATCAAGGCCACAGGTCTGCTTAATTGACTCCACCTGCTCTGCTGTCAGCATAGCTGGAAAATCGTCATTACCAATATAGGGCAATAACGCCTTTTGCAATTCAGGCGTGATTTCTGACCAGATAGCATGAAAACGAGCTTGCATAAAATAATCTCCAAATTAATTAAAGGTTATTCTAGGATGAGTGCTCAGGTTTGTAATGTGATGTATGCCATATAATTCATGAAATTTCTGTAACAAAAATATTATTTTAGTAACTTATGTCAAATTTTTACTATCTGAACGAGTTTTCTGATGATTATTACTAGCTAAACAGGTGTAGTAGCACAGGAAATAAAAACGGTGCCACCAGCGAAGTAATCACTCCGCAAGTCATCAGTGCCAGTGAACTATATGCCCCTTCCACATGATCTATTTCTGCACATCGTGCTGTCCCGACAGCATGGGAAGCAGTCCCCATTGCCAGACCTCTGGAGGCTTTAGTTTTAATCTTTAAAACATTAAACAGATTGTGACCAAAAATGGCACCGAGAATACCGACAGCAATTACACAGGCAGCACTGATCGCCGGGATACCACCAATGGAATGAGCCACAGCCATAGCGATAGGCGTTGTGACTGATTTCGGTAATATTGAAGCCGCGATTTCAGGTGTGGCTCCTGCCCATAAAGCGATAGCTGTGCCGGTTATCATTGCAGTGATACTGCCGATGAAACAGATACTGATGAGGGATTTCCACTGAGCCCGGATTTGGTGGAGTTGTTCGTACAGCGGAAAGGCCAGAGCAACAATGGCAGGTTGTAATAAATCATTCAATATTTCGCTACCGGCAAAATAGTGCTTATAAGGCGTGTGGGTTAACAACAGCAGAGGAATAATAACCGCCATTGATATCAATAATGGATTGAAAATAGGAAATTTGAGCCGAACGGCTAATTTTTTGGCAACATAAAAGACAGACAGAGTTAATGGGAGTGACCACCAGATATGGCTCATTTTTTGTTTCCTTCCTGTTGTGAAAGCTCTGTTTGTGATGGTTGATTTTGTAGTGGCTTTTCTTGTAATCGCTGATCTGCCTGACGGGTGCCAATAATGGTTCGTTCGCGATGGATATAGTGAGAACTGTAAGCGACGGTAATCATGACAATAACGGTACTGATAATGCAGGAAAGGGCAATCGGGACTATCTGTTGGCTGAGTTGTGGATAATACTGCATGACACCAACCCCGATAGGCAAAAAGAGCAGAGTCATATTTTTCATCAATAAATTACAGCCCGGTTTTACCCAATGAGCGGGGATAATCTGGAGTGACAGTAAACAGAACAGAAGAAGTAAGCCAATAATGCTGCCGGGAAGAGAGAAGGGGAGGTGTGCTGAGGTGAAGTTTCCGACAATGAGGCATAAATAGAGCAATGCAAATGCGCGCAGATATTGCCAGCCGATCAGCAACACGTTCAGGAAAGACATAACGTATAATTCCTCAATATAAAGAGGGTTATCATACGACTAATATTGTAAATGTGCTACACGTCACATAAAAAATGCGGGCTTAAAAAACCCGCACTCTTACTTTTGGGATTAATTTTTCGCCAGATTATGCTGGTGATTATTTGACCTGCATACCCGGTTGTGCACCGCTATCCGGGCTTAACAGGAAAATTTCTTTTCCGCCAGGACCTGCTGCCATCACCATACCTTCTGAAATACCAAAACGCATTTTACGTGGGGCAAGGTTAGCAACCATAACCGTCAGGCGATTTTCCAGTGCTTTCGGATCTGGGTAAGCTGAGCGAATACCAGAGAAGACCTGACGAGTTTCACCGCCAAGGTCAAGAACTAATCTCAGCAGCTTATCTGAACCATCAACAAAATCAGCCTGTTTAATTAATGCGATACGCATATCAACTTTGGCGAAGTCATCAAATGTGATGGTATCCTGAATAGGATCATCAGCCAGAGGGCCTGTCACGGTTTTTTGTGGCTTAATACTTTCTGTGGAATCTGCCACCATAGCTTCAACTTTAGCCATTTCAATACGGTTAAACAGTGCCTTAAATGGTGAAATATTATGGCTCAGCAGTGGCTGCGAAATTCCATCCCAAGTCAGTTCAGTATTCAGGAATGCTTCTGCACGTTCAGTCAGACCCGGAAGAATTGGTTTCAGGTAAGTCATCAGGACGCGGAACAGGTTAATACCCATTGAGCAGACAGCCTGAAGATCGTCATCGCGGCCTTCTTGTTTCGCGATAACCCACGGTGCCTGTTCATCAACATAGCGGTTGGCGAGATCTGCCAGCGCCATGATTTCACGTATTGCCTTACCAAATTCGCGATTAGTGAAATCGTCTTCAATTCCCTGAGCTGCATCGACAAATTTTTGGTACAAAGCAGGATCAGCAAGTTTATCTGCCAGTTTGCCGCCAAAACGTTTATTGATGAAACCAGCGTTACGCGAAGCTAGGTTAACAACTTTGTTGACGATGTCACTGTTAACGCGCTGAACGAAATCTTCCAGATTCAGGTCGATATCATCGATACGGGAAGAGAGTTTTGCGGCGTAGTAATAACGCAGGCAATCTGCATCCAGATGTTTAAGATAAGTTTCCGCCTTGATGAAAGTTCCGCGGGACTTGGACATCTTGGTGCCGTTGACAGTAATGTAACCGTGAACAAACACATTAGTTGGTTTACGGTAATTGCTGCCTTCCAGCATGGCAGGCCAGAACAGGCTATGGAAATAGACGATATCTTTACCGATAAAGTGGTACAGATCAGTTTTGGAATCTTTTTCCCAGAATTCGTCAAAATTCAGGTCGTCACGCTTGTTACACAGATTCTGGAATGAACCCATATAACCGATAGGCGCATCCAGCCAGACATAAAAATATTTACCCGGTTCATCAGGGATCTCAAAACCGAAATAAGGCGCATCACGGGTGATATCCCACTGTTGCAGACCGGACTCAAACCATTCCTGCATTTTGTTTGCTACCTGCTCTTGCAGGGTGCCGGAACGAGTCCACTGTTGCAGCATATCGCTGAATGCAGGCAGGTCGAAGAAGAAATGCTCAGTCTCGCGCATTTCAGGTGTTGCACCGGATACCACTGAACGCGGGTTGATCAACTCTGTCGGTGCATAAGTCGTTCCGCACACTTCGCAGTTATCGCCATATTGATCTTCCGACTTACATTTCGGACAGGTTCCTTTAACGAAACGATCCGGCAGAAACATGCTTTTTTCCGGATCGAAAAGCTGAGAAATCGTCCGGTTCTTGATGTAACCGTTTTGCTTTAGTTTCAGATAAATTTCGGATGCAAGAGCTCTGTTTTCTTCGCTGTGCGTAGAGTGATAGTTATCATAACTAATCGCAAAACCAGCAAAATCCTGCTGATGCTCCAGATGCACTTTGTCGATCATTTCTTCTGGCGTGATCCCGGCCTGCTGAGCTTTCAGCATGATTGGTGTACCGTGGGCATCGTCAGCACAGACAAAGTGAACCTCTTTGCCGCGCATTCGATGATAACGAACCCAAATATCAGCCTGAATGTGTTCTAAAATGTGACCGAGATGAATTGGACCGTTAGCATAGGGTAACGCACAGGTCACCAATAATTTTTTCGCGACTTGAGACATAGTTAGGATCTGACTTCCATAAATTAAAAAGGGCTTTCGATGTTACCTGATAAGGAGCATTGTCGCTAGGGGAGGTTGACATTTCGGGAAGGATTTTAAGCGGCATGATGTCCGGTATTACTGTCTTCGCTAAAAAAGATTATACCGAGCCATCATGCCAGTATGTATATTGTTAGGGGTCATGCGAAATAAGTTATCTGCATCAAGACAGTATCCTGAACTCATTTATTCTGAAGTTATATGCTGACGGATCTTTGGGAACCCATATTGCGATAGCTACCATGATAATCAGAGTTACACCAGCCATAGCAAAGAATAGCGTTCGCCAGGAAACAAAACCTACCAGCCAGGCAACCGGCAATGTTGATAGCATGGCACCTAATCCCCCAACAGCCAGTAAGTACCCATAAATAGAGGGGAGTTTATTGTCAGGAACCCAAAAGGAAAGCACTTTGACCGAACCCATAAAGCAGGCTGCTAATCCCAGTCCAATAAGGATCCTGGCTAGTAATAATGTAGTGAAGTCCTGTCCAATACCAAATAGTAAAGCTCCTACCACGGCAATCCCTAAAAGAAACAGTTGCACTCGTTTTGATCCATAGCGATCAAGGGCAAGTCCAACAGGCAGTTGAGCTAAGGAAAATGAAAGAAAGTAAGCACTTGATAAGATCCCGAGTTGTCCTGCGGACAATGACATTGCTGAAACTAAAAATGGTGTTAAGACAGCATTTATATTTCTGAACAGAAATGATGTGCCGTGTCCGAATGCAAAAGGCAAGAACACATGTGTCATTACTTTAGACGAGTTTATTTGTTGAGCCGATGATATTTCAGCCATGATAATACCTTAATTTTAAGCAATGTTATTCGGAATGCATTGAGTATGTTTTGTCTCCACCTTTTCGTTTCTCATCGTGCTTTGGGTTAAACTTACAGTCAGAGCTAAGGGTGTAACGGGATTTACTTTTATCACCGGTAATTTGTGTGCTTGGTTCTTCGTTTAACTAAGAGTGCCAATATCAACAAATGCAAGAAACGCCTGACTTCTTCGCAGGGATAGGGTGAAAGAGACTCGGGTGATTATTAAGTCGAACTCTTCAATGAAGTAACAATGATGAACATAAAACGTTCACAGACTTCGGAACAATGCGAGAACTTCATCACTTTTGCTTGTGTCCTTATCGCAAGCTGTTTGCTTCTGTTATGATGGCCAGACAGTTTGAGGTTGAAAAAGAAAATGAAAAGGAGCCGGGATGAACTCACAATCCCCCGAGCAGACCAATCCTGACCTGCTGAAAGAAAGCGTTGCGAAAATACTGACAGCATTTAAGCATCCTACACTAGAACAAGATTTAATGACTCTGAAAGCCCTGCATCATTGCACTGTGCTTGATGGAGTACTGCATATTGAACTCATGATGCCGTTTGTATGGAAACGGGCTTTTGGAGCACTGAAAGAAGAAACCACTCAACTCTTATTAGATGCGACTGGCGCAAAAGGCGTTGAATGGCGGCTTTCCCATGATATCTGTACATTACGTCGTGCCAATAACCTGCCGGGAATTAATGGAGTTCGTAATATTCTGGCGGTCAGTTCAGGAAAAGGTGGTGTGGGAAAATCCAGCACTGCGGTGAATCTGGCACTGGCATTGGCGCAGGAAGGGGCAAAAGTAGGCATTTTGGATGCAGATATTTACGGCCCATCCGTTCCCAGTATGCTTGGAACAGCCAAAGAACGTCCTACCTCACCTGATGGTCAGCATATGGCTCCCATTATGGTGCATGGTATGGCGACAAACTCTATTGGTTACCTTGTCACCGATGATAACGCGATGGTCTGGCGTGGCCCGATGGCAAGTAAGGCGCTTATGCAAATGCTACAGGATACCCTGTGGCCGGATCTGGACTATCTGGTCATTGATATGCCACCGGGAACGGGTGATATTCAGCTAACGCTATCGCAGAATATTCCGGTGACTGGCGCTTTAGTGGTTACCACACCACAGGATATTGCCCTGATTGATGCCATGAAAGGTATTGTGATGTTCCAGAAAGTCAGTGTGCCGGTATTGGGTATTATTGAAAATATGAGCACACATATCTGTAATAACTGCGGGCACCATGAAGCGATTTTTGGCACGGGTGGTGCTGAAAAGCTGGCGGAAAAATATGAGTGCCAGTTATTAGGTAAAATTCCGCTGCATATTTCACTGCGTGAAGACCTTGATCGCGGAGAGCCTACGGTTATTAGCCAGCCTGATAGCCAGTTTGCTGATATTTACCGGGAAATTGCTGCTAATATCGCAGCTCAAATGTACTGGCAGGGAGAAAAAATCCCGACGGAAATTTCTTTCCGGGCAGTTTGATGTCAGGCGCTGGATGAAATTCATCCCCGGGTGCATAGATAACCGTATGTTTATAAAAACGGTGACTGGGGTGAGCGAGAGAAGCCAACAAAGAGGCAACCTGAAAGCCGAAGTGTATAGACAGACTTTTGTAAGGGAGTCTGTCTCAACTCCCTTATTTTCAGTAAACTGAGTACAGCTTAATACTGGCCTTTTCCTCAATCATCTTCACTGATTGATTTAGTATTAAATTCTTTTTTCATTAGTGATTTAGTCAGTTCCATATCCCTGATATTTTTTTGTACAGCGATGGAGCCGAATAAACACAGGAAAAAAGCAATCCCATAGAACCCTTTTTCACTTGGCAGTAAGTCAGCATTAAACAAACCAATAGCGATTAATGCGATAGAGGAAAGAAAAGCGATGATACAAGCAATATAATAGGCTTGTGTTGTTGGTATATTATCAGCTTTATCCCTGACTGTTTTTTGTATTGAAATTGAAGAAAACAATCCTAAAATGAGTATTGCAAAATAATACCCTTTTTCATTTAACTGCATATCTGAACGCCAAAGCCCTGAGAGATAAACAACTATCCCACCAATAACAGCAATCCAAGAAATTAAGTTAAAGGCATTAAATTCTGTAAATTTATTATCTAACGAAGCGCTATCCTTCACAAAAATAATCTCCATAAATTAAAGTTAAACTATCCTATACCAAAGTGATTAAACTTAGGAACTACTTAATGAGATTTTTGTTTATTATGAAAAAGTGTAATGTTAAGAATCCGGTTAATATCAACTTTTATGTCAGTTTACTGATTGTTTTTCTCTTGAGCCTTTAAATAGCTTGTCAAAATGGTAGGAGTATCAAAGAAACTCGATCCTAAATTTGCGAAATTTTTGTTCCCAAAACGCAAAATCACAGAAAAAAGGATCGAGTCATGCTCAT
>NZ_CAWQJR010000134.1:0-1274 GCF_963894935.1 Xenorhabdus sp. PB61.4 | reverse complement strand
ACTGCTTTCTCATACGTTGGGCATTTTTGCTAATTTTAAACAAGGTAAAAGACAACGCGACTGGCTTCAACAAGCTAACGTTATAAAGTGTTAAAGTCGAGCATCGCGTTAAACCTAATGGATCGATAAAGCTCGTGGGATTATGGACATATGAATACGGATTAAACCCGCCAACCAGCCCTATCGGGTCTTAGGGTGCACCCTGACACCATCATACTTTTTAAACCACTTAACTCATTGAGCTGCCATAACTTTTAAAGAGCAACAACAGCCCAGTTTACACCATCTTAACACCCATGTCCCGATGTGCATTTTTTGCCCGCCGTGCCTTTTTCGGCAACCCGCGCCCGCTAGCGACGTCCTGCGGCGCTCTGATGCACAGTAGCTTGAGTCATGCACCGCTTCTGCATGACCGCGCAGGTCTTGGGAGGGCAGCGGTGGCTGGCGAGGCGGGAACGAGCAACGCAGTGCGAGCCACCGCAGCCTGATACCGCCGGGTGGGCATAAAGCCCTTTCAGCAGAGGCCGCAGGCCGACTTCCCTTTTGGTTTTGGAGCCGCAGGACGCGGCGACTGCGGTGGTAGGGATTATTTCTGCCGCCAACAGCAGAGCGAGCCGGCGAGCTGTGCGCCACACCGCACCAAGATGCCCACAGCGGGGTCCTGAATATAATGTGTATTATACGCATTAAGCCGCTCACCCGCCGCTTTGCCTGTGCACGGTAGGGGAACGGCTGCCGTGCGTATAATTCCCGAACATTATGTTAAATGGCCAGATGGCCAGCTACCGCACGCACATATTTCACTGCTGCCCGTTGCTGGCCTGACGGCCATTTGCCCCGCTAACACCGATGGCAGGGGGCAAGAGGTGCGCCAGGGAGGGCGTGCCTGTTGCCTGCACTGACCTGCGCACTCACAGATAACACCCACTAACGGGCTGTTTTCTTTGTCATTATTTTCTCCGTTGTTTTCTTCGTCGCTGTTGCTTTTGCACTTCTCCGTTTACGCTCTGCCGGGTGCGTTTTCGCATGGACTTTCTGTAAGTGGCCGATGGTCACGCTGGGCTGAACTGCGCGCCTGTGCCGTCAGCGACGACGACGCCTATAAGATGAAAGACGCTATTCATAAGCTGCAAAACGCACTGGCCGAAGCAGGGTTTGCACCACAGGGCAAGATCGCGAACGTTTTTCAGTCAAAAATAAATCGATTGCTCCGAAAGGATAGCTGTGATCTTATACTCTCTTTTTGAGAGAAAAAACCATGCACTTTGACATTT
>NZ_CAWQJR010000133.1:0-1278 GCF_963894935.1 Xenorhabdus sp. PB61.4 | reverse complement strand
ATATAAATAAGTAAGGGACACAGGGACAGCGGGACACATAAAAATACTGTTTATAAATATGAATATACATAGCTAATCCCCTCCTCGGTCAAAAATCAATCGTAAATGTTTTTGGTAGTAAACTTGGTAGTAACATGACAATAATTAATTAATAAAAATATTATTTATCAATTAGATAAATAACCAGTTCAAATTCCGCCAGCATTTGGTACGACAGTGTTAGGACAACAACTTTAAAAACAGACAGTTAGCAAAGTTGGTAGGTCACTGTCATGACAGTAAAAGGACTTCAAAGTGCACGTGAAATGCACGTGAAGTTAAATCTAAGACGCCTCAGATTCCCCTCTGAGGTGTTTTTATTTGTAACAAGATCATTTCCATTTGTAAGAAAGAGTAACAAAAAACAGACCGTTTTACCTGTTTAGAGCCTAATTTTGCCTTCTGATCATGCACACCAAATTTTATATTGAAGAACGGTCATCGTTATTTTGTTTAAAAAATTGACCACTAAATTTCCTCTCTGAACTGGCTCACTTCTGTACGCATAAGCAGCATATTGAAATATTCAAATTTTTTGATTGCATTTAGCTGAGCGCGAGAAGTATTTTGCATACTCACCCCACTGAGTGACAAGAGAAATGATTGTGATTGATTAATCGCTCCGTTTGAAACAGAAACGGGGTTGGGACAAAAGAAATAAATAAAATCAATATGTTTACTCCATTTGTCCAGTACGTAGGATTTCCGTAATGGTTGGGCCAAAGTGAGGATGAATGGAAGAATCAATAAGTTGCCGTAGGTGTCCGAAAATTTTCGTATACCCCCTTGAGTAACAAGAGGAGCCTCCCAAATCGGTGACTCCTAAATTTCATGCAGAAGAGTTAAAAGTGAGATTTCTCACCTTTATGTAACTTGTTGATTTTGCTTATTTCCAGCACAGGAGCGGAATTCAATTAAATCAATTAGTTAAAAGGGGAGAATTATCCCATTTAGATAAGTAATTGATTTTTATTATCTCCTTCATGATGCAGGAATTAGTGTATATCCACTTTCAACCTACTAAGTCTTATAAGACATCTGACAAATTCTATTAATTCCCCGCCTGTCATTTTATGTCATCCTGCCCACAAAACATGCTCCCTATCAAATAGTAATCAAGCCGTACTTTCCCGTATTGATGAACCCTTTTATTGATGTTCACCGGCGGAGAAGTCTCCCACCGCCTTCATGTTATTTAGCAATGTGTATTGTTGATTAGATGAGGGAATGAATATGCAA
>NZ_CAWQJR010000132.1:0-1296 GCF_963894935.1 Xenorhabdus sp. PB61.4 | reverse complement strand
TAGTACTACAGTCGTGACTCATCTTGTGTCATGATGGTTATCTTCTCTATTCTACTCCCAAGAGAGGTCCTATGACTTCACCTGTCAACCCCTGGGAACAGGAGCTACTGGCTGTCCATTCCCGCATCGCACCGTTATTTCACCCTTCAGGCCCGCAACAACGTTGCCTCGCTTATCTTCGGGGATTGCTCAGTGACGTTGAACGTAAAAATGGCTGGCAACTGGCGGAGTGGCTGGGTGAGCACTCGCCGGATAACATTCAATATTTTCTGGAACGCGCTCGTTGGGATGCCGAGGGCGTCCGCGATATCTTATGTGACTATGTGACAGAACATCTGGGGAATGAGCAAGGTATCCTGATTATTGATGAAACCGGATTTATCAAAAAAGGGTGTCATTCTGCCGGGGTCCAGCGTCAATACAGCGGAACAGCCGGGCGGGTTGAAAACTGTCAAATTGGTGTCTTCCTGTGTTACGCCGGCAACGGCGGCCATGCCTTTATTGACCGGGCCTTATATCTGCCCGACGTCTGGACGCAGGAGCGTCCCCGCTGTGTGGCGGCCGGTATTCCTGCGTCGGTGGATTTCGCCACTAAACCTCAACTCGCCCGGCACATGCTGGAACGGGCATTCGATGCGGGCGTGCCCTGTCGTTGGGTCACCGCCGATTCGGTCTATGGAAGTGACCGTCGCCTGCGATGCTGGCTGGAAAGCCGGCACCAGTCGTTTGTCCTGGCCATTGCCAAAAACGAAAAGCTCTGGTGGCAAGGCCCTACGAGTGTCAGGGCGGATGAGATTGCCGCCAGTCTGACGCCCGCTGAGTGGGGTAAACACTCCGCCGGATTGGGCACGAAGGGAGAACGGTGGTATGACTGGGCAAGGGTTCCGCTCTGGCGTTTACAGGTCAGCGAAGAAGAGCGATGTTATGGTCATTATCTCCTGATACGGCGTAGCCGGGATGAGAAGCAAGAACAAGCTTACTATGTAGTTTATGCCCGCAAAGACCAGGCAGAGCTGAAGACGCTCGTCCAGGTCGCCGGACACCGTTGGGAAATCGAAAGCGGTTTTGAGGAAACAAAAGGCGAGTGCGGTCTGGATCATTACGAAGTCCGGCAGTGGCACAGTTGGTATCGGCATATCACCTTGTCGTTATTGGCGCATGCGGTCCTGGCGGTTTTGCGGATACAGGAGAAAAAAAACGCCGGCGGGACGGGTAGCCCTGAGTGTAGCGGAACTGCGTAAGTTGCTGTCAAAACTGATGGAAAAGGCAGAGAAGACCGTAGAACAAATTTTATCT
>NZ_CAWQJR010000131.1:0-1315 GCF_963894935.1 Xenorhabdus sp. PB61.4 | reverse complement strand
AGAGAATATAATATGAAATATATTTTACTAATTTTATCTCTATCAGCATTTTATGCTTATCCTTATGATCCCTCTGCCTACTCAAACCCTAATAGGCACGTCTGTTCTATAGCTTTAAACAATCAAATCTATAACCCATCTGATTTTTTTAATAATAATTTAAGATATAGAATAGCTGAAAATATAGGAGCAGTTACAGTCTCTATTCATAATGATGATGGAACAACAAGAAATATTACTATCGAGGTTGCTCCATTAGTAAGAGATGCGGCAGATATGTGGAATCAACGACTTATAGCAAGGAATAGCCCTATTCGTCTTGCAGAAATACCTCAGGGCTCATCTAGTGATACTGATTTTCAAATCACCAGGGCGAATGAAGCACAACAGACAAGTTTGGGTTTGGATTTAGCTGAAACAACTTTAATTTTACCACCTGAAATCCAAGAGCATATAGCAAATCAAATTTTTAATAGACCTGGAATAGTCCTAACTAATACATTCAATTATCCAAGAGAAACTTTCAACAACATTAGAAGAACGTTAAATAATCTTTATACAGAACACCACGTTGCAAAAATATTGGTTTACCATACTATAGCTCATGAGTTTGGACATGCTTTAGGTCTGACGCATCCCGGGTTGCTTGAATTGGGAGATCTTAATGAAAAAGAAAACAAAATACAATTAGATAGATCAAATCCCGGACACTTTTTTGCTATAGCGATTACAGCAGAACTTGAACAGGGACAACCAAATGCCAGAGTACCATTAATGACAAGTAACGATACATATTTTCTCCGATTACGTAACCAATTAGGCAGGCAATTAGAATATAACGATATCGTCCCATCAGAATTAGAGCTAAACGCTATAGCGATGGAAAATGCATGTGGGGGGTCACATTCATTTCAGTCTAAAATAAATGTTACGGCCTCAGAAATTTGTAAAGAAAAACCCCGTATATTTTACCCTATAGCGCAGGCTCTGATACCTATTTTTCAAACACAATTATTTAACTAACCCCAATTCTGTTTAAGCTGTCACTGGAATATCTTCTTCTTCTGAGTAGAAAACTTTCAGTGATGGTTTCTTCTTTTTATGACAATAAGCAATTAACCCCGTTAAAATAGTCAACAGAAATCCTTTTATACTTCGATGACGAGAATGTTCTATTTGACAGATATTTTTTAATTGCCCATTAACCGGTTGAGTAGGCCGCGGGAACTGCCCCCGCAGCCTCTCGCAGAACGGTACGTGAGCCTCTCGACTCATACCGCTCCCATCAGGCAAACACACCTGTCATTCCTGCCCG
>NZ_CAWQJR010000129.1:0-1367 GCF_963894935.1 Xenorhabdus sp. PB61.4 | reverse complement strand
AGTGAAACGCCGTAGCGCCGATGGTAGTGTGGGGTCTCCCCATGTGAGAGTAGGACACTGCCAGACATCACTTTGACAGAGAAGCCATCCTTAACCGGATGGCTTTTTTGCGTTCGTTTTTATCTCTATTTTTTATTTCATAGAATGAAATAATTTCAATTTGCGTACAAAAACTCGACATTCCTCCCATTTTAAGGTTAAATTTTGGCTGTCTAGAAGGCTAAACTATGTGGAATGATTGAGGTTTTAAACAATGCCAATTCGTGTACCTGATGAACTGCCAGCAGTTAATTTTCTTCGCAACGAAAATATTTTTGTTATGACATCGACGAGAGCCAATGTTCAGGACATCCGTCCCATGAAGGTATTGTTACTAAATCTAATGCCAAAGAAGATAGAAACGGAAAATCAGTTTATCAGGCTACTCTCTAATTCACCGTTACAGATTGATATTCAATTACTCCGTATTGACAGTCGTCGATGTAGAAACACACCAGTGGAGCATTTGGATAATTTTTATTGCGACTTTGAATCAATAAAAGATCAGAATTTTGATGGATTAATCGTAACCGGCGCCCCTTTGGGATTAGTAAAATTTGAGGATGTTACGTATTGGGAGGAAATTGAAACCGTTATCAATTGGGCCAGAGAGCACGTTACTTCAACACTTTTTGTCTGTTGGGCTGTTCAGGCAGCTTTAAATATTCTTTATAACCTGCCTAAATATACGAGAAAAACGAAACTATCAGGTGTTTACTCTCATACTATTCTGGAACCATTGGCATTATTGACCAGAGGATTTGATGAAACATTTTGGGCGCCGCATTCACGCTTTGCTGATTTTCCTGAGTCAGCTATTCGCCAATATACGGATCTGGATATTTTGGCTAGTTCAGAAGAAGCCGGTACCTATTTACTTGCCAGTAAGGATAAAAGACTGGTATTCGTAACTGGGCATCCAGAATATGATGTTGGCACACTAGCTGCTGAATATCAGCGTGATCGGACGGCTGGTTTAGAACCTGTATTACCCGTCAACTACTTCCCGGATAATAATCCAGAAAATAAACCAGTTGCTACATGGCGTAGCCATGGGCATTTGCTATTTTCAAATTGGCTCAATTATTATGTATATCAGATCACTCCATACGATTTGACCTACATGAACCCTTCCTTAGATTGAACTCCTTATAAACATCTTTAAAAATGAGAATTAACTGAAGCGAGTCATTTCTCATTTTTTAATTTTTTGTTTATTTTCTATAAATTATCTGTTTTTTCTATTCTCTATATATAACAAAAACTTAACAGTTTTTGTTTTTCTATTTTGGAAATTAATTCCCAGTTTATACATGCCTATTTCTATA
>NZ_CAWQJR010000128.1:0-1410 GCF_963894935.1 Xenorhabdus sp. PB61.4 | reverse complement strand
AATTTTAACTATGTTAGAATGTCACATAAAGAATTAGTTGTAATTATGGGATGTTTACATGATATATTAATAAAATCTGCGGAGAAAGAAGATGTTGAAAATCCAGATACGCTACGTTGGTATAGCGACACTTTATTTAAAATACTAAATCATGTAAATCGCGAAGATTATTTTAGTATTGAAACCACTTTCAAATCTTTTTTAAGGAGTTTCAGATGGAAATCTTGAAAAAAGAAAAAATAAATGATGAGATGTTTTATGATATTAAATTAACAAGTGGAGAGCTTATGGCAATAATAGATTGCACATTTCTATTATACTATGACATTGAAGATGTATATGCTAGTAAAAAATTATTTAAACGGTTATTGTGTAAAGATGCAGAGTTATTATTTAATCACGCTAGAGCCTTATGTGAATTATTCCATCCTAATGAGCATAAAGCTGAATAGGCTTCCCCTAATATGAACAAAATAGAGCTAATAAATTATCTTCATTCAGCTTATCCTGAATTAACTATTGATATTAATTATATTAGAGGTTACTCCGAAGATGACTTAATTAAATTAAAACGTGTTTACGATATTGAAATTCAAGGAGAGTTACTTGATTTTTTAATTCATATGGGGCGTTGTAATGGTGGGTTATTTGGAATCCAACCCCTACGTTTTTACCAAGAAGACAAGGTAGTTAGTCATGAAATATTGTTCCAATTTGGATTTAGAGAAGAGCTACAAGAAATTCAATACGTTGATTTATTAGAACAAAAGCCTTTTTTTATTTCAATAGAAAATGAAGCTATATATTTTTATTTTCTATTAACCAATTCAAAAAATCCTGATTTAGTTTATTATCTTGATACTAATTATGATACAATTATCGATACTGGATTAACTTTTAATGAATATTTAAGGTATATTGTTGATACTAGTACTAGAAATTATAGCTTTAAAGTTCCTTTTGAACAATGGGGGGATTTGTTAGCTCTTTAACATGTTTTTATCCATTGGTTACGTTTAATAAATTAGAACAGGCCTTTCCTAATATGACTAAAGTGGAATTAATAAATTATTTTCATTCAGCTTATCCTGAATTATCCATTGACTTCAATTATATTAGAGGTTACTCCGAAGATGATTTAATTAAACTAAAACGTGTTTACGACATTGAAATACAAGGGGAATTCCTTGAATTTTTAACATATATGGGCTGTTGTAGTGGTGGGTTGTTTGGAGATCAACCTCTACGTTTTTACCAAGAACGAGAAACTATCACTAGTGAAGTGCTATTTCAAAGTAGATTTTGGAATGAGCTTCAACGAATTCAACGATTTGATTTATTAGCTAAAAAACCTTTTTTTATTTCAAAAGAAAATGATAATTTTTATTTTTTGTTAACCAAGTCAAATAA
>NZ_CAWQJR010000127.1:0-1538 GCF_963894935.1 Xenorhabdus sp. PB61.4 | reverse complement strand
TCACCCACACTGCGTCCTAACATACTCTTGCAATCCCAGAATCATCTGTTCTCAGGCAGCTATTCAGAATGTAGTTGGTTGAGCCACGGCACGAACCCAGCACATAATCCCTTTTTGCAAGTCAGTGCGTCCTTCGTTCAACCAACGCATATCAATTTGGTGGTTTCCGGTTTGTGTATGTGTTACTACGAGATGATCATAGAGCTGGCCTAATTCCTCTCCCAGCGCCTTAATCTTGTTCATGCAATCAATTTCATCTTGGGATAATTCACGGTAACCAGTGATTTTACGGTGTTGATTTTCCATCATTTCCTCTACATTCAGTATTAACGTAATCCTGCAAATACTTAGTTTGTCGTTCATTCTCCACCATCATTCTGAGGAGATCGTAATAATCTTGTTTAGCTGGCTCTGTAAGTTGTGGGGTTTCTGCACCGCCCACGCTGCCGGAGGAAGTGGCTTCAGACACAGGACAGGTGGCCTTGATGCGCAGCTTGCGACGACCAGCGGCAACATCAGCCCGAAGAGTATCGATTTCAGTCTTGGCATTGGCGAGTTCCTGAGTGTGAACCCTGTCTAGTTCGGAAAGATGTTGGATACGCTCTTGCTGCTGCTTTGTCGCGATGACTTGTGCTTGATATTTCTCATTCAGCTCTGTGTAATCTTTAACTTTTTTCTGATACTGCCAGTAAGTTAAACAGAGCAGAGTAGACAGGAGAGTCATTGCACCAACAATGAAGAGCTGACTATTAATTTTCATAGCATCTCAAATGCCCGAGTGAATATGTCATCAGAATAAGGCTGTTTGCCATTCTCGTGCCGGATAATCGATTTAGACAAAGCAATCAGCGTGGACTTATTGACTTCAATCCTCTCAAACTGGTCAACATTGAGCGCCTTAGCAACCCCATTAATGTAAGCCGTCGTGTTATTTTCTATCGAAGGTGCCCAGCGATTGATAATCTTAGATACGCTGTTATGTCCACCCTTATGATAATTACACAGCAGTTTCATCAGTGCCCGGATGCCATACTCTGGAGACTCAAATCGACAGAACCGCTTTTCAATATTCGGGTCATGCGGCAATAGACCTTGCCACTTGTTCGCGGGGTTATAATCAATATTGCCGGGGTTGTTATTACGAATGCCTCTCGTCATTGCTGCCTCCCGCTTTCTTCTCCGCCGCCTTACGCAGCAATTGACCAATAAAGTCTGTCCCCAGATAGCCAATCACCACACTGCCGATGTAGGCCAAATCAGGATTCAGACCAAACAGATTTAATACGTCACGAATGAACCAAGCGAACATGGCACACATAAAGGCATCGATGGAGACCTTTAGCCAGCCACCACCGTGATAGCGACCGCGAAGAAATGCCATCGTTCCAGCAAGGGTTGCCAAGATACCTTGCTCTCTTACCGAAACTAGCCAGTCACTGAGGTGTACCCAGATATTAGGATCTTCTTTCATCTTCATATTTCCACCCCATCAGAACAATGGGCGTCCGTGGGGTGAGTCTGTGGTCGCCCCTGTGAGT
>NZ_CAWQJR010000126.1:0-1561 GCF_963894935.1 Xenorhabdus sp. PB61.4 | reverse complement strand
ATATTGTATACCTTCCACATATAATGGAATTTGACAATAAGGTAGAGATTTATTATTACTAGTTCTTGGATATATTACCATATTTAATTTCGGATGAGATTTATCTGGATTGTTTGGATATTGTGCTGGAGTAAGGTCATTAACAACAGTGCTCCCTATAACGAAAGGCTCTAATGAACTTATATCTATGCTACCATCTACTGATGAATGTTGTGTATAGGTAACTTTTTTAACAGTGGCGCCTGCAATGTTAGTTGAAAACGTTAATTTTATAGCAGATGTGTCTTCGTAATTTTTTATTTCAATAATAAAAGGAAATACCATTTTATTATTAGTATCATCAATGTTTATTTTTCTATTAGTATCTTCATAAGGTTTTATAGATATATTTGCATTTGGTGGATTATTTTCAATTGTAATATTACTGGTTCTAAGTACCTTATGTGTAGAATCTCCGATATAAGTGGCTATTATAATAAGATTTGATCCTTGAAAAACATCAGAGCCTTTAAAATCAATAGATAAACTATCAGCCATAATATTAGTCCTTAAATTTTAATAAGTAACAATTATTATTTGAATAGATCTATATATAAATAATAAAAAAGCTTTTATTATTTATATGCTTTATAAAGGGCCTTATTATAAAAATAAATAATAATTTTCATTAAATCTATAATAAAAATTATTATTCACCTTGGGTTCACATATTAAGTGCAACACCATAATAAACGAAGTAAATGAGTTTATGTTCCTTTAAATCACTCATTCGGTGTTCTGTAATCACGTGTTTTACGAGGACGATTGTTTAAACGGTTTGCCACCAAGTTAACTTCTCGCTCCGAGACCTTATTAGAATCGATTCCTTTTGGGAAGTAATCTCTGATTAATCCATTCGTGTTCTCATTTATTTCTCTCTCTCTTCCAAGGGAAATAGGTGTGAGAAAAATAAATTTTTGTCCCTGATAAGTGTCTCGTTACAGCTTTTGCGACACCTTCTGCTGTTTTATCTTTAAGCTTAATGATGAGAGTAAATAACGACTTCCGTTCAACTAACGTCAATAACGCACTTTTATGATCTTCATCCACAATGGTATCGCCTTCCCAATCACCAATACGCTGCTTTTTATCAACACATTTTGGGCGTTTTTTCAATGCTGATCCTTTACCTCTGTATTCATGACTTCAATAGCGTTTATGATAAAGAGCATAAAAATCTGTGAGGCACTTTGTTCAATCGGCGATAGAATGAGCAATTAAACCTGTTTTTCTCAGGTAGCTCGCCATGAAAACCTATATTGTGAAAGTGGCCCTTCGGTGGAGCAGCCCAGTGGTCTGGTGCCGATTCAGGCTATCAGGCGAGACATCTTTAGCCGCTTTTCATTATATTATTCAGCTCGCGCAGGGATGGCAGGATGATCACCTTCACCAATTCCGTATTTATAGTAAAGGGAACCTCTAAAAACTTTTCACAGCCACAAAATTGAGTAAAATGTAGACACAGTATATCTCTGCAAGGTAGCGCCGTCATGATACCGCCTCGTTCTGCTTTAAAAAAAGA
>NZ_CAWQJR010000125.1:0-1649 GCF_963894935.1 Xenorhabdus sp. PB61.4 | reverse complement strand
CTTGAGGTGGTTTGAAGCCAGCTCCCGACAGCGGACTTCGGTGGGCCGACCACCATCTCTTCCTGAGCTTATGCTACATACTGCTGCATTCCCTATGCTGCTAGTTTGTATGCCTGCGGCACACTTTCGATAATAAAACACCTTGATAACATCACCTTATCCCAATCTTCCAGCACACTCTCTTTAATATTACTCCGCTTTTTCGTGATGAAAGTGACACCGTTTTGCGCTAAATCGTTTGCCAGTTCCTGACTAAGGTAACCTTTGTCGCCATACAAGGCGGCAACCGTCATAGTGCCAACACCTTTAACGCTGCTCAACCGTTCAGAAAGCGCTTTAAAGTGGCTCTTGAGATGCTGGTTCATGTCTGTATCGATTCGGGCAAGTTCACTTTCCAGCGCTTTGATAATAATATTAATGCTTTTTCTGTTTTGCGGATGGGAAGGGTACAGCCGGTTACGTTCAGCCACCAACATCGTCATTAACTGGCGTCTGCGCACCACCATAGCCGCAAGAATCTGACGTTCAGCGTCTGGCAGAGCCCGGATAAAACGTTCCCGTTCCGGATGACGATTAATGACCTCCGCCATCTGTGCGAGTACTCTGGCGTCAATACGGTCAGTTTTTGCCAGATATCCCATCGCACGGGCAAAGTCACGTGCCTGTCTGGGGTTAATAACAGCAACGTCAAAACCTTCTGCCTGAAGCGAGCAGGCCACGGCGGCTTCAAGCCCGCCAGTGGCCTCCATCAGAATCAGCGCAACGGAATGCGTTCTCAACTCAGCAAGAACGGCATCAAAACCATCAGAGTCGTTACTTGCAGTGAACTGAGCAAACTCATGACTGGCAGCGATGTCCAGTGTTGCTTTAGAAACATCAATTCCCACACAGAGTGGATTTGGCAGACTCATGATTACCCCTCCTTGCAAATACGTTATGGAATACGGACAACTGTTCGGGTTTCAGATGAGTGGCTGGGTGTATGCGCCAATCGCTTACAGACGGGCTAGGAACCCTAGGCGGCATCAGGCTGCATACACCGCACCAAATCTAATCGTATTTATTTTAACCTACTTTTAAGATACAAGGTGGGCTATGCCCGCACCCGCCACGAAGACCGTAGCACAGGTATGACCCGTTACTACAGCCAGCATCCCAGCCTACATCTTAAAGGCAACTGGCTGAAAGAGGCCGGATTTGCCACCGGGCAGGCGGTGAATATCACCGTTGAACAGGGGCAGTTGATTATTCGGCTAATTGAACATGATGACTGCTAAAAGGAAGATCCCAGCTCTAAGGCTGGGATCTATACCTCTAAAACTTATTCCTTCTATTTTGAAAGAAGTAAATTACACAATATATACAGCTACAAAATATCCCAAAAACAGCCCCTAGCCCTACAGCTTCTTTGATATCATAATAATCAATTAAAAAATTTCCTGTTTTGAAGAAGAAAACTATTTCAACAACAAACTTTATCGCTAATATCATAAAAATTGATGACAGCGTAAATACAATAAATAAAAAAGGAAAATATTTTAACGCGATGCTCAACTTTAACATCCTATAACGTTGGCTTGTTGAAGCCAGTCGCGTTGACTTTTACCTTGTTTAACATTGGCAAAAATACCCAACGTGTGAGAAAGCAG
>NZ_CAWQJR010000124.1:0-49933 GCF_963894935.1 Xenorhabdus sp. PB61.4 | reverse complement strand
ATGGCACGGTAAACGCTGGGTAACAGATATTGCATCCCAACGCGCATATGAAGTACAACAGGCAGAACAGGAAAAACGCTACTTGCTCAATATAGCCAAAGAAAAAATCGACATCTGGCAAGACGCCGTTGACCTTGAGATGGCGACGAAAGAAGAGAAAGCCGCACTGCTCAAATGGAAAAAATACCGTGTCCTGCTCAACCGGGTGGATTGTTCCACTGCCCCCGATATCGTCTGGCCTGAACAGCCGGAGTGATGGAAAGGATTTCTTTGATTTAATGGCAGCGCTGCCAATACGCGCAAATGCGATAGATGATTCTAGATGAATAGGGGAAATATATAAGTAGATATGCGTTTTCAAAGAGTTGAGTTATTGAAACGAGAACGGAGGTCTTAAATCGGAGGTCAACAAATATAGTGAAAACATATAGTGAACGAATAGTGAAACACGTTTTTTGAAAAGAAAAAAGCCACCTTGCGGTGGCCTTTTTTATTCCCGAACTCACTGTTTTATCAGTGGTTTTTAATTTGGTGCCCAGGGCGGGACTTGAACCCGCACAGCCTTACAGCCGAGGGATTTTAAATCCCTTGTGTCTACCGATTTCACCACCTGGGCTAAATTTGGAGGCGCGTCCCGGAGTCGAACCGAGGTTGACGGATTTGCAATCCGCTGCATGGCCACTCTGCCAACGCGCCTTTTTGGAGCGGGAAACGAGACTCGAACTCGCGACCCCAACCTTGGCAAGGTTGTGCTCTACCAACTGAGCTATTCCCGCCTTTTCAAACCGCTTGATTTACTTAACTTATTTCGTAAACCTCATGTGCCGTTCGATGCGTTGCATTCTACTTATTTCCCGAAATGAGTCAACACAATTATTTATAAAACTCGTTCGTTCGATGGTTTTTGCATCATTCGGATCAACTTTCGCGCAAATCAGCCCATGCGGCGCTCAAATATTGAAACATTGACCAGAATGTCAGGATTGTCGCAGCGTATAATAAGATGAAACCACCGATTTCAAGTTCAGCATTTGGACGCCATAGTAAAGCAACCAATGCTGCCATTTGTGCCGTTGTCTTTACTTTACCCATCCATGAGACAGCTACACTGCTACGTTTTCCTAATTCCGCCATCCATTCCCGAAGGGATGAGATGATAATCTCTCGCGCAATCATGGTTGCTGTCGGTAATGTTATCCACCAAGTATGATAATGCTCTGCCACTAGTACTAATGCAGTGCCTACCATGACTTTATCTGCAACAGGATCCAGAAATGCGCCAAAGCGTGTTGTCTGTTTCCATAAACGGGCAAGGAAGCCATCAAACCAATCTGTCGCCGCAGCGATCACAAAGATGATGGCACATAACATCGGCGCCCATTGGAAAGGCAGGTAAAAAGCCAAAACAAAGAATGGGATTAAGGCAATACGAAATAGAGTAAGCCATGTTGGAATATTTAATTGCATAATGCTTAGTAACTATCTGGCCAAGTGAAGTTTATCGGTATGGTGCATCAAGAATCTTAGTGTTTCAACGCATTATAAATTTTTTCTGCCAGTGAATAAGAGATAGACGGTACTTTTGCGATCTCTTCAACACTTGCATTACGTAAAGGTTGTAACCCTCCCATATATTTTAACAGCATTTGCCGACGTTTTGGTCCGATTCCTTCGATAGATTCCAGTGTACTGGTCTTTTTTGCTTTTTCCCTACGCTGGCGATGACCTGTAATTGCGTGATTGTGAGACTCATCACGTATATGTTGAATGACATGTAAAGCAGGTGAGTCAGGAGGAAGGGCTATTCCTTCATCTTCTATAGAGAAAAATAGCGTTTCCAGCCCGGCTTTGCGGTCACTGCCTTTGGCTACACCAATAAGTTTAGGATGCCCTTTATCCCATTCAACGTCTAACGAGTGAAAGACTTCTATTGCCTGCTTTAACTGACCTTTACCACCATCAATAAAGATGATGTCCGGGATTTTCGCTGAATCAATAGCTTTACTGTATCGACGGCGTAATACCTGATTCATTGCAGCATAGTCATCTCCTGCTGTGATTCCGCTTATGTTATAGCGCCGATACTCCGAGCGTAAAGGGCCATTACTGTCGAATACAACACAGGATGCAACTGTCTGGTCTCCCATAGTATGGCTGATGTCGAAGCATTCCATCCGGCGGATTTTTCCGATACCTGCAAATTCAGCAAGGGCTGTCAGACGCTGATGAATTGTTGATTGCTGGGAAAGTTTGGTTGTTAATGCAGTAGCAGCATTGGTGCGTGCCAGTTTGAGGTAACGAGCCCTGTCGCCTCTGGGGCGGGGCTGGATATGTACTTTTCTGCCGGATAATTCAGAAAGAGAGTCTTCCAGCAACGCTTTTTCCGGTAGTGAGAAGTCCAGTAAGATTGCGGTTGGTAATGTCCTGTTCTGGCTACCCTGAAGATAAAATTGCCCGAGGAAAGTCTGTACGACTTCATCTAATTTGGTATCTGTCGGAATTTTAGGATAGTAACTCCGGCTCCCAAGAATTTTACCTTGCCGGATAAATAGAACATGAACGCATGCCATGCCTGCTTCAAAGGCAACACTGATAGCATCCAAATCATCTCCTTCGCCGGAGACAGATTGTCGTTCTGTGACTTGTCGTACAGCCTGAATCTGGTCGCGGTAGCGTGCTGCATCTTCAAAGTGAAGCTGTTTGCTTGCGTTTTCCATTCTTTTAACGAGTTCAGACAGTACCTGTTGATCTTTACCAGACAGAAATAAACGAACGTATTCTACTTGTTGCTGATACTCTTCATCTGTGACAAATCCTTCGACGCACGGAGCAAGGCAGCGACCAATCTGGTATTGCAGGCAAGGCCTGGAACGATTGCGATATACGCTATTTTCACACTGACGAATGGGAAATAATTTTTGCAGAAGTGCTAATGCGTCACGTACTGCATGGGAGTTTGGGAATGGACCAAAGTATTCTCCCTTAGCGTGTTTGGCTCCGCGATATAGAGTCAGGCGGGGATGGGTATCACCACTTAAGAAAATATAAGGATAAGATTTATCGTCCCGGAGCAATACGTTATAGCGAGGCTGGTAAAGCTTGATGTAGTTATGTTCAAGCAACAGAGCTTCTGTTTCTGTATGGGTGATAGTGACATCAATCTGAGCGATATTTTTCACCAAAGATTCTGTTTTTCGGCTGCTAACCTGCACCCTAAAATAGCTGGAAAGCCGTTTTTTTAAATCCTTAGCTTTGCCGACATAAATCACAGTCCCGGTTGCATCATACATCCTATAAACACCGGGTTGGCTGGTTACTGTTTTTAAAAATGTTTTTGAATCAAATTGCTCTGCCACGATTTACCACCCATCACCGACTCATTTTATCATCCACTATGATTTATCATATTGGGGCATCAAGTAAACCACAGCGTATTGCTATATGGGTTAATTCTACATCACCCTTGATATTTAATTTGTTGAACATTCTATAGCGATAGCTATTAACGGTTTTCGGACTCAGGTTAAGAAGTGTTGATATTTCATTCACTTTCTTGCCCTGAGTAATCATTGTCATGATCTGCAATTCTCGTTCAGAGAGATCATCCAATGGGTTCTCTTTTTGTGGAGATAGCTGATCGAGGGCCATTTGTTGGGCGATATCAGGAGAAATGTAGCGTTGCCCGGCATAAACACTCCGGATAGCGTTGATCATATCCTGAGGTGTGGCAGCTTTACTTAAATAACCCCTGACACCGGCCTGCATAACTTTTGTGGGCAGAGAGCTTTCGGTATGGATGGTCAACATAATGATCCGGGTATCAGGTGAATAGCGAATTATTTTTTTCGCAGCTTCAAGGCCTCCTATACCGGGCATTCCCATATCCATCATAACAACATCTGTGCTATTGGATCTGCACCATTTAATAGCATCTTCTCCGCTTCCAGCCTCACCTATAACTTTAATTCCCCGTACATCATCAAGTATGCCTTTCACGCCAATGCGAACCAGTTCGTGATCATCAACTAACAAAACATTAATCAAACAACTTCTCCACCAACGTAACACCTACTTTCGATTTTCAAGTCTCCCACTGTTTTCCAAATTGCAACATGATTGCCATCGCATGAAATCCAACGGGTATAAAACATTTTGCCTAATAAGGACAACATTATACTGGTATTAGCAAGAAACAGAAAGAAATTGTTACATATCAACAAAATAAATATAGAAATAATTATTTACACGAGATTTGTTTGCGATGAAAACTATTTATACTGATTTCAGCAGGGAAGAGGAAATATGAATTTTACGTGAGTATTGAAGTTGATAATTATTATGAGGGGGAGTTTCCCCTCATAATGCTAATTAACTAAATAAGTTAAGAATATCTTGTTTAGTTAGCATTGGTGTTTTTTCAACAAAATTGTAATAGCTGGGCTTGCTATCGATAAATATTTGATTAGATAATTTTCCAGAATCACTATTTTCAAATAGGGCTACTGGGACATAATAAGTACTGGGATGATGCAGGTGATAAAAAAGATGAGTTCCACATTTTTTACAGAAAGCGCGTTCTGCCCATTCTGAAGAGGGGTAAGTTGCAATGTTTTCATCTCCTGTTATCTGTAAATTATTTTTACACTCTACAGAGAGAAATGGTCCCCCTCCCCAATTCTGGCATGTTTTACAGTGGCATGCATTGATAGTATCAATAGGATCATTGGTTTTTACTTCTACTGCACCACACAAACAGCGACCTTTATTCATTGTATTACCTATGTGTTTTAGATAAACGTGAGTAATAAAATTCTATATCAAATACAGTTGTTGTTTAATTATTTATTTTGTTGAATATGCCATATTTATCACAATTATTGATATTAAATCATAAAGAGAAAACGTTAAGGTTTAGTTTCCTTTTCTTTATTATCGCTTTCATCACCATCATCAATATGCCAATTGTGAAGAATACGGTGAACGAATGGCGTCACTACTAATCCAACGGCAATAAAAAAGATAGCCTGTAGAAATAACCCATAAATAGCAGCGAAATATTTCCCCAGTGTGCTGGTTGGTTGTATATGCAGGGTCTGTGTGCCAATCATTGAAACAGAATTTAACAGTGCATCAGGAATTGCATGGCTTTCAATGAGGAAAAAACCTAATACACCGGGAATAATGCCAATTAAAAAAATAGCTAGCGCATGTAAAAGGAAACGAAGTATTCGCAGGAGAAAACGATCCAGACTAATTAATTTATCAGTAAATTTTTCCATGCCGGGGCCTCCACCAATAAATTTTTATAATTGTACGTTGGTTTTTATTTTTATCAATATTAATTTACGGGCTACATAGATAATGTGAAGCCCGTAATTTTTGTATCGTTTTAATTACCTGATCAGGTTTTAAATGGTCGTTTGGATATTTTGGAATGAATTATCTTTGTTAGAGCATCAATAACCAAATCGTGATTATCATCAATAAAGAAATGACGACCCTGAAACAAAATAACATTTTTATCCTGTTCGAATAAATCAAACCAGGAATAAAGTTCATGCTCAGCTACCAGCGGGTCATCTGTTCCGCCAAATACTGTCAAGGGGCAAGCGAAAGATTCTGTTCCAATATAGTAATACTCTTCGGAGATCTTAAAATCTGCTTTTATGGCAGGTAAAATCAGCGAGAGTAACTCTTCATTCTCAAGAATTTGCTGATTTACGCGGCCGAAATCCTTCAATGCAATTGCAAATTCTTTGTCGCTTAACGAACTTATTGGTTTGCGAATGGCAGAAACCTGTGGCCCTCTGCTGCCGGAAGCAATAAATTCAATGGGTAATGGCAATGATTCCGCAGCGATTTTTCTTAACAGTTCAAAAGCTACCCGGCTTCCTAAGCTATGCCCTAAAAATATATATGGCTTATCCAACAGTGGTTTGATGTTGGTATATATATCCTCAACCAGGTTTTGCATATTGTCATAAGGTTTTTCTTTGAACCTAGCCCCTTTACCCGGAGGCTGGCTGACTAAAAACTCAACATTTTCTGTGATTTTTCTGGCGAAAGGAACAAAAGTTGAGTTGCTACCTCCCGCATAAGGGAAGCAAAATATTCTGATTTCTGGGTTAAAAACCTGACTGAGGTTAATAAAGTATGGTGAGTATTCGTTGTGCACAATAGAATCCCATTGTTATTTTTTAGATACCTTAAAATAAAGGATTTTCATTATTTCTGTATTTTCATTAACAGAAAGCTACTGTCTTTGGAACATACTATCGAATATTAAAATACAATGCTTTTAGGGTTTTTTGTTATAGTCCTGAGGTTTTATGAAACAGGGTAGCGAAGATTCTTCTACGATTATGTTTTTATTTTAATAAATGCGTTGCAACACCCCAGCGAACCACATGAATTCTCTCATTTTTAACATCAATAACAGAGTAACTACAATTTTGGTGACTATATCGTGTTGTTTCCTCTTGTAAATTACCGCCTTTTAGTTGCCATAACAGGGATTGCAGAGTACGGCCATGTGTAACCAAGCATATCGTAGCATTACTATTATTTGTTGCCAGATTTTGTATGTAACTGATGGCTCTTTGTGCTACTTCAATTGTAGATTCGCCTTCAGGTATAGTTACCGTTGGATCTCCGGCAAAAAGCCGTGATGTAATGTCGGGATAATGATAATCGGCCTGTTCAAAGGGCAATCCCTCTAATATCCCAAAATTTTGCTCACATAAATTTTCATTAATTTCCATCCTGCAACCGAAATAATCTGCTACAACCTGACCTGTCGTACAGGCCCGACCGGAAGAAGATGAAATCACTTTGCTGATGGGAAAATCTTTTATTGCTGATAATAATGAATTTATCTGTCGGAAACCATTTTCAGTCACAGGGCTATCAAGACGTCCCTGAAGAATTCTTTCTATATTCCATTGAGTTTCTGCATGCCGTATTGCAATGATGCGCATTATTTCTTCCTTACATTCAATATCACTAAATTTATCTATAAATAAAATGAATTAATACTGCAACAAATTAGGAAAATAACTAATTTCATATAGGTCTTAAAAAATAAATATTAAAAGATTTTTGTTTATATTTACACTGTTTATATTATTAATGGTGATTAATTGGATGGAATTTGCTGAATTGCACTATAAAAAATAGCCACTATATTTAATCAAAGTAATTTTAAACTCAAAAGCTTATATGCTCACAAATAGTTATCTGATGTGATTAAATCATCAATATTGATGTTACGGCTCATACAGCACTGTGAAAAAATTGACGCAATACCATAAGTGATAACAGCCGTTTAATTTTCCTGATTGTGTCAACCATCCTATGGGGAATCGCCAGAGAATATTAAGTCTATTTTTTATTTCGTGTAAAGATAGAATAAGGAAAAATGTCATGAAGGTATTGATAGCAAAAAATGAGGTGGGTACAAAGCATCATAGTCATTATATTGAAAACGCAATACATCGCTTGGCAGATAAATTAATTGAACGGGATGTTGAAGTTGTTATTGCGGACTCTTTTGATGATAGCTATACGATAATTGCTGCTAATGAACCCATTGATTGCTTAATGGTCAGTTGTGCATTGATGGATGACGATTTATATCAGCAGATCCAAAAATTACTGAATAAGCTATTTGAGCGTCAGGAAGATGTACCGGTATTTTTATTAAGTGATCGGGAAAAGGCGGTCTTTTTACTGGATCATGCGATGTTGGAACAATTAACTGAATTCGCATGGATACTTGAAGATTCCTCAGATTTTATTACGGGCAGGGCTATTGCCGCGATGCACCGTTATCGTCAGCAATTATTGCCGCCATTAATGTCAGCTTTGATGAATTACAGAAAAATCTATGAATATTCATGGGCGGCACCCGGGCATCAGGGAGGAGTAGGGTTTAATAAAACGCCTGTTGGTCGTATTTACCATGATTATTATGGAGAAAATCTTTTTCGCTCTGATATGGGAATTGAACGATCTTCTTTGGGATCATTGCTGGATCACACCGGAGCGTTCGGCGAGAGTGAAAGAAATACAGCCAGAGTGTTTGGTGCCGATCATTCGTATTCTGTTGTAGTCGGAACATCAGGTTCTAACCGAACTATTATGCAGGCCTGTATGACAGAAGATGATATTGTTATTATTGACCGTAATTGTCATAAATCCATTGAGCAGGGGCTGATCCTGACAGGCGCAAAGCCGGTTTATATGCTACCGAGCCGCAATCGATACGGTATTATCGGCCCGATTTATCCGCAGGAAATGGAGACAAAAACACTCCAGAAAAAGCTGAAACAGAACCCGCTGACCAAAGATATGGTGAAGAAAAAACCTGTCTATACTGTGGTGACAAACTGTACTTATGATGGTGTTTGCTATAACGCCAAACATGTACAAAACCTGCTGGATAAAAGCGTTGATAGAATTCATTTTGATGAAGCATGGTATGGTTATGCCCGTTTTAATCCTATCTATCATGATCATTATGCCATGCGGGGTGACCCCAAAACACATAAAGGGCCAACCGTTTTTGCTACACATTCATCCCATAAGCTCTTGAATGCACTATCACAGGCCTCTTTTATCCATGTGCGTGATGGTCGTAATCCGATAGGTTTTTCAAGATTTAACCAAGCCTATATGATGCATGCGACAACGTCACCTCTGTATGCGATCTGTGCTTCAAATGATATTGCTACCTCAATGATGGATGGCAACAGTGGTTATTCGCTTACTCAGGAAGTTATTGAAGAAGCGGTCGATTTTCGTCAGGCATTAGCGCGTTTGTATCGGGATTTCAGTAAAAAAGGTGACTGGTTCTTTAAACCGTGGAATCAGGAGCAAGTGACAGATCCTGCCACAGGCAAGAAAATGCTTTTTGCAGATGCTCCACGGGATTTGCTGACCACAAAACAGAGCTGCTGGACGATGAACCCTGGTGACAGTTGGCACGGGTTTGAAGATTTGCCGAATGACTGGAGTATGCTTGATCCCATTAAAGTCAGCATCCTCACTCCGGGTATGGGAGACAACGGTAATTTATTGAAACAGGGGGTGCCGGCAGCACTGGTGACAGCATGGTTAAGCCAGCATGGTATAGTGCCGACGCGTACCACAGATTTCCAGATCATGTTCCTGTTTTCAATGGGAATTACCAAAGGGAAATGGGGCACATTACTTAATACCCTGCTTTCATTTAAACATCATTATGATGCTAATACGCCTTTGAGTAAGGTATTTCCTGATTTAGTCCACGATTATCCGGATGTCTATAGCACATCAGGAGTAAGAGATTTGGGCGACAAAATGTTCGCTTATTTACACAAAAATAACCCGGGTGAGAAACTGAATCAGGCATACGCGATGCTGCCTGAAGTTGACATGATACCCAGGGCAGCCTATCAGGCGATTGTGACCAATGATGTGGAATTGGTCGCGCTCGATAAACTTCCTCATCGTATTGCTGCGAACTCAATTATTCCTTATCCACCCGGTATTCCTATGTTGATGTCAGGGGAAAACTTCGGTGATAAAAACAGTCCGCAGATTAGCTATCTGCATGCATTGCAAAAATGGGATCATGAATTTCCCGGCTTTGAGCATGAAACGGAAGGGACGGAAATCATTAATGGTATCTACCACGTTATGTGCGTAAAGCGTAAGGGAAAATAAATTATGGCTACAGTTGCGGAATCAACAAAAGTGGGTTTGATCCCCGTTACATTAATGGTAGCGGGAAATATCATGGGATCGGGCGTTTTTCTGCTACCGGCGAGTCTGGCGGCAACAGGAGGAATAGCGATTCTTGGATGGCTGGTTACTATCATTGGTGCCGTCGGGTTATCCATTGTCTATGCCAAAATCTCTTCGCTGGATGATAGTCCGGGCGGTTCTTATGCTTATGCGAGGAGGGCTTTCGGGCCATTTTTAGGTTATCAGACTAACGTCCTTTACTGGCTGGCCTGCTGGATTGGCAATATTGCGATGGTTGTGATTGGAGTAGGCTATATCAGCTACTTTTTCCCCATTCTGAAAGATCCGGTTATTTCAACATTTACCTGTATAGCAATACTGTGGATATTTGTTTTCCTGAATATTATTGGCCCTCATGTTATTACCCGGGTTCAGGCGGTCGCGACAACGCTGGCCCTAATCCCGATTGTCGCTGTTGCTGTATTTGGCTGGTTCTGGTTCAACGGCTCAACCTATATGGATGCCTGGAACGTCAGCGGCATGGATACGTTTAGCGCCATTCAAAGTACTTTAAACGTAACGTTATGGTCTTTTATCGGTGTTGAAAGTGCCTCAGTTGCTGCGGGTGTCGTTAAAAATCCCAAACGAAATGTACCGATTGCCACGATTGGTGGCGTATTAATTGCTGCTGTGTGTTATGTCTTATCCAGTAGTGTGATTATGGGAATGATCCCGAATGCGAGTCTGGTTATTTCATCTTCGCCATTTGGTGATGCTGCCCGTCTGGCGCTGGGGGATACAGCCGGCGCAATCGTGGCATTCTGTGCAGCAGCAGGTTGTCTGGGGTCTCTGGGGGGATGGACATTGCTTGCCGGTCAGACGGCAAAAGCCGCAGCTGATGATGGCTTATTTCCTAAAGTCTTTGCCAAAGTGAACAAAGCCGGAACCCCGGTAGTAGGTCTGTTGATACTGGGTGTTTTAATGACTGTTGTCCAATTCAGCAGTATTTCTCCTAATGCGGCAAAAGAGTTCAGTCTGGTTTCATCTGTTTCAGTGATTTTTACCCTGATACCTTATCTGTATACCTGTGCTGCGTTATTGTTACTTGGTCACGGCCATTTTGGTCAGGAAAAAGGGCGTTATATTGCGATTACATTTATCGCCTTTGTTTACTGTATCTGGGCTGTAGTGGGTACAGGTGCAAAAGAAGTCGTCTGGACGCTGGTGGCTATGATGGTCATCACAGCCATGTACACCTTTAACTACAATACGAAACACCCGGCTCCTTTTCCGTTAGAGAAAAAAGATTAACCTAATTTATATTTAAAAAGGTGCTGCATATCAGCACCTTTTTTGTTTTATTTTTTAGGCTAAACTGATTTCGTTAATACAATATATTGCAGGCCGGGGGATATAGAACCCAATACATATTGAAATCCACTGAATATAACTATTTGTTTATTAGTCTGGTTTAACCCTAAGTTGTTGAGTTGTTAGACAACTCACAGTAAGTAGTACCGGATCTTAATATACTCGTAGAATCAGCTAATTTAGGTAGTTGAGTTAATAGGAGCGTGCATTATGTACAGAACTATTTTATTACCGGTAGATATCTCTGAGGATGAACTGACAAGCAAAGCTGTTCACTGCGCGCTTAACATAGCCAGAGAAACAGGTGCTAAATTACATATTTTACATGTATTACCCATTTCATCCGCGATTATTAATGCTTACGCATTAGGCTATATGGAAATTAAAGATAAAGCGACTATTACTGCTGAGAAGGATCTGGGTAAGCTGGTTGCTTCCATTGATCTACCTGCTGAGCGTATTAGTTACTCTATTGCTTTTGGTTCACCAAGAGATGAAATCACTGCCATGGCCGATGAGCTGGGCGCTGATCTTATTGTGATTGGTTCAAGGCGGCCGAATATTACCACTCATTTACTGGGGTCCAACTCTGCGGCAGTCGTCAGATATGCGAAGACGTCCGTATTGGTTGTGAGGTAGTTATCTGAATTAACTGTTGCAGCTTAGCGGCTATTAGTGGTTTTTGTTGTGGTTTCACTAATTGTAAAAACGTAATGGTATAGCGGCTATACCCCACGCATTTCAAGATGCAGCCAGAAAAAAGCTACGGCTTGGAAAACGATGGGAAATATTCGATTACAGGGGAGTAAATATGTATAAAACGATTTTGGTTCCAATAGATATTGCTGAAGATCACCTGACTGACAATGCACTCAAGCATGCGGAGTTTTTGGCAAAAATTTCTGATGCAAAGGTTCATCTGTTTCACTCGGTGCCTGATATTTCGAGATTTTCTGTAAGCTATAGCTATCATTATGATTTACTGAGCGCCTTTGCGAAAAAAGCCATTGCAAATTCCGAAGAGGAACTCAAGAAAGTTGTAGAAAAAATCAACTTGCCGAAGGATAAAGTATCGTTTTCCGTCGCCTTTGGTTCACCAAGAGATAAAGTGCTCTCTACTGCCCGTGAAATCGGGGCTGATTTGATCATTGTCGGTTCACGCAGGCCTGATATTTCAACTCATCTACTGGGTTCTAATGCATCGGGGATCGTGGGGTACGCGAATATTTCCGTATTAGTTGTTCGTTAAGCTAAGTTGTACCAATGTTTATTTATTAACCCCGTCAGATATTTTTATCTGGCGGGGTTAATAGTTAATGGCAATAAATATTATTTTTTCTTATGTTTATAGAAGGGTATACTATGTCTTATTCTACTGTTGTAGTAAGTGCTTTAAAATATATGCTTGAAACAGATAATGTTACTACTTCAGATATTGAAAGCTATTTTTCTCATGATTATATTCAGGTAGCCAATGGCAATGAGCTTCTCTTCAATGATTTCGTTTCACATATTAATGTATTAAAAGAAACTTTAATAAGTACGAATATTAATATCTTATCCGTAGCGGAAAATGGGAATAATGTTCATACTCATCATCGAGTCAAGGTAGTTAAAAAAGATGGAACTCATGCGGAATTTGAAGTATTTGCCAGGTTCCTGCTTAGCGAAGGCAAAATTACCCACTGCTATGAACTGACCAGAAAGATCATCGGTGATGAACAGGATGATGATTTGGGGTTTAGGAAATAATATCAGTTATTATCACTTTAATATTGCTTAACTTTTATTATGTCAATTTTAAGTATTAATTAATCTTAACAGATTAGCAATAAAGGGAGCCATTAATTCGACGATGGTTCCCTTTGCTTATTTTTCAGACATGTAATGTAGTCATTGTTCATCAGAAAATGAATTTAAAGTAATATCTAACTGATTTTTACCTGCGATGATAACCTGAATTTGTAAGTTGTTTTCTGAAGTATTAATTGTGTTAATTGTAACTTCTTCATTTCCTGAATATTTTTTCACAACATCCAGTAGCTCGTGTTCAAGCTGTTCAATTTTAGCGTTAATTGTCATTTATAGTATTAAATATTCTAAAGTTGATTTAATTTTACCCAAATAAATTGAGTGTAATAGCTTAATAAACAAGGTATTTGAGCCTTTAAAGTTGTAATAAATTAACTTATTCGATGAATTAAGTGATATTAGTTTTGACAAACTAAAATAACAAGCCGGTCCCGTAATAAAAATTAAACAAGATTCAAAACATAAAAAATGTGTCATTTATTTGTCTATTCAGGCAGGATAACAGATTGGTATTATACAACAAGTAAATAGGTATTATTTTGAGCAATAATATTCGCCTTTGGGCAAATTATCTTTTATTTTTTGGGTTTATTGTATCTTTTAACGCATGGAGTGCTCCGGCCAACTTTGAACAGGCTAAAGTCGAATCACGAAAATATGTTTATGCGGGGCTGGAAAAGTCAGGTGTTGGTACTTTGTATTGTGGCTGTGACTGGCAATGGGTTGGTAAAAGTGGCGGACGCGTTGACTTGCCTTCATGTAACTATCATGTAAGGTCGCAGCAGAACCGAGCTGAACGCATCGAGTGGGAGCATATTGTACCAGCATGGGTATTCGGTCATCAGAGACAATGCTGGCAGAATGGCGGGAGAAAAAACTGCGTTGATAGTGACCCTGCATTTCGTGTAATAGAATCGGATCTGCATAATCTGGCCCCTTCTATTGGCGAAGTAAATGGGGATCGCAGCAATTTAGGATATGGAATGGCTGCCAAAAATCTGCCCAATATGTATGGCGCCTGTAGTAGTAAAGTTGATTTTAAATCACGTTTGTTTGAACCGCGTGACAAAGTGAAAGGCATGGTTGCCAGAGTCTATTTCTATATGCACGACCGTTATAACCTGACAATGTCGCGTCAGCAGCAGCAGTTAATGATGGCCTGGGATCGGCAATATCCTGTGGAAGCCTGGGAGCGGGAAAGAGATAATCGTATCGCCCGGATTATGGGGCATCACAATCCATTCGTTACTGGAAGCAAAAAGTGGCAGTTAGGGCATAAAAATTCAGGTCAGGGGATTACCGGGCAAACTGATAGCCGAAATGTAAATACTGCACGGTCAGTATCTGAACCGGTTTCAGTGACTAAATCAACAGCTAAACCCGCCGCAAATGAAGCCATTAAAGGTAATAAAAATAGCATGATATATCATCTTTCTCAGTGCTCAGGGTATAAAACCACTTCAGATAAGAATGCGGTTTATTTTCGTTCAGAATCTGAAGCTCAGAAAGCCGGGTATCATTTAGCCGCTAATTGTAAAAAATAATTAACATTGGCTGAGTTGTTATTTTATGTTTTTATTGCTTTGTGATTTATTAGTCAAAAGTTAAAAAATGTTTCAGTGAAATTTAAATTGTTACCTTGTCATAAATAAAAAATTGTCATTATACTGACATCATAGTCCGCTAAATTTAGTCTGGTTACGTTACGGTAAAGCGGATATGCGAGGAATGCCGATGACAGATACTGAAACAATTACAATTCAGTCAGGAAGTGAACCGGTGATGAAGACCGAACTGCCAACAGAAAGGCGGTTGTCTCATCACCGGTTTTTTTATGGGTCTTAATGAGCTGAAAAGGGAGCTCACTTCTATTCAATATAACGCAGTTATTCTATATCGGTGATAGAACACCGCAAGTGTGAAGCCAACGATAAGGTGTGCGACTATGAGTAGACAAAAAGCAGTGATGAAATCTCGCCGTGAAGTCAGGAGAATGCTAAAAAAAGATATGCGTCAGTCTCGTTATCGCAATGATAATAACGTTACCTCATTAGTACAGATTGGCGGAATAGAAGCGATTGGAATGGCACGTGAAAACAGGGATACCTCTGAAATTCGCCCACGCAATGAAGTGCAGTACCGTTATATGCGCGCTATCAAGAATAAACAATTGGTTATTGCTGATGGTGAAGCGGGTTGTGGCAAAACATTTATCAGTACAGCAATGGCAGCAGATGCACTGATTAATAAAGAGGTTGATAAAATTATCGTGACACGTCCGGTATTGCAGGCGGAAGAAGACTTGGGTTATTTGCCGGGCGATGTGGCAGAAAAGTTTGCGCCATATTTCCGCCCAGTTTATGAGGTGTTATTAAAACGTATGGGCGCATCGTTTTTGCAATACTGTCTTCGTCCTGAAATTGGAAAAGTCGAGATAGCTCCTTTTGCTTATATGCGTGGCAGGACATTTGAAAATGCGTTTGTGATCCTTGATGAAGCACAAAATGTGACGATTAATCAAATGAAAATGTTTTTAACCCGGTTGGGAGAAAACGTAACTGTTATTGTGAATGGAGATATCAGCCAATGCGATTTACCGGACAGCAACAAATCAGGGCTGGCAGATGCGCTGGAGCGTTTTTTTAATGATGAAGCAATTGGTGTAATTCATTTTTCTCAGGAAGATTGTGTGCGCTCTAAGTTATGTCAAAAAGCATTGCAGGCTTATAGTTCTTCAGTCTAATTGGGAATAAAGATTGCTCAGAAGAGTAATTGAAAGGGTGAAGGATATATAGTTCAACAGAACGGCTTCATTTATTGCTTTCTATATTATGTTGCAATTATGAAGCCGTTAAATATTTGTAGAAAGAATCCGAATAACTAAATCAAATATCTAGTATAAAAATATCGCGATTGATTATGTTCTAATAAAATCAGGCAGAAAATGAATAATTACTTCACTTTCATTCCCGCCGCTGTCATTAAGAAACGGAATAAAGTCGAAACGGCATAAAGCGTTAATACACTACAACACCAAATAGTTATCATCCAGCCCAATCGTTTCCATAGCGGAGAATGTGAATGTTCTGTTTTAGTGGTAGCCTTGTTCATGGGTGATTTTTCCTCGGAAGACATAATAACTCCAATAGGTATAAGTCAATATTATTGGGATGATAAATAGTGCACCGACAAGCATAAAACCCAGAGACTCAGGGGGAGATGCAGCCTCTTCATAGCTGATAAAAGGGGGAATGATATTTGGCCAGATGCTGATCCCTAACCCGCTGAACCCCATGAATACGAGTAATAATGCTGCCAAAAACGGTGTGTAATGACCGCTATTTTGGTTCGCAATCAGCAGCTTCCAGCCTGACCATAAAACCAGTAATGGCACAGGCAGAAAGAAAAACAGGTTAGGCAGACTAAACCAGCGCTCAGCAATAGCTGGCTGAGAAAGCGGTGTCCAGACACTGACGATAGTGATGACTATCAGCATTAATAAAGTTAATGGACGCAGAAGTCTGAGCATTTTTTGCTGTAAATGCCCTTCGGTTTTCATTACCAGCCAGCCACATCCCAGTAGCCCATAAGCGATAAGCAGCCCAAAACCGCAAAATAACGGGAAGGGTGAAAACCAGTCGAAACTCCCGCCAGTATAGGTACGATTTTCTACAGGAAAGCCTTCAATAACAGCCCCGACGACGACACCCTGTATAAAAGTCGCAATGATAGAACCGGCAATAAATGCTTTATCCCAAATCGGCTGATGTTTCGGCGCTGACTTGAAACGAAACTCGAACGCTACGCCGCGGAATATCAGCCCTAATAACATAAGAGTTAATGGGATCGCCAACGCATCCAGAATCACGGCATAGGCCAGAGGGAAAGCACCGAATAAACCTGCGCCACCCAGTACCAGCCAGGTTTCGTTACCATCCCAGACGGGGGCAACAGAATTCATCATTAAATCGCGATCTGCCTGCCCCTTAACCATGGGATATAAGATACCTATCCCAAGATCAAAGCCATCCATCACGATATACATCATGGTACTGAAGACGATAATCAGGAACCAGATGAGAGGAAGTTCAATACCCATTTGTTAACTCCTTATTGGGCCCTTTACGGATAAGTTTCATCATATAAGCATAACCAGCACCGAAAACAGCGCCGTAGACGACAAAGAAGATAAGCAGGCTGATACTCATATGGAATTCACCATGAGCAGAGACCGCATCTTTCGTGCGCATCAGTCCATAGACAACCCACGGCTGACGACCGATTTCCGTGGTGAACCATCCGGCGAGTATGGCAATCAGGCCAGAAGGTGCCATCAGGAGCATAAAGCGGAGAAACGTCCGGCTCTGGTACAAACGTTTTTTATAGCGCAGCCATAACCCCCAGATTCCCGCCAGAATCATTAATAATCCCAGTCCGACCATAATCCTGAATGACCAGAACACCATAAAAGCATTAGGACGATCTTCTGGTGCAAATTCTTTTAAAGCCGGAACCTGTTTATCAATGCTGTGTGTCAGGATAATGCTGGCAAGATAGGGAATTTTGACGGCATAACGAGTCTCTTCTGCTTCCTGATCGGGAATACCGAATATAATCAGTGGCGTGGCTTCGCCCGGATGGTTTTCCCAATGGCCTTCCATCGCAGCAACTTTGGCAGGCTGATATTTCAGAGTATTCAGGCCATGTAAATCACCGATAAATGCCTGCAATGGAGCAATGATCAGAATCAGCCACATCGCCATTGACAGCATTTTTTTCATGGCTGACGAATCATGGCCTTTCAGCAAATGCCAGGCTGCGGAGGCAGCAATAAAAAATGCTGAAGCGAGAAATGCTGCTGTTCCCATATGCAGCAAACGATAAGGAAAAGAGGGGTTGAAGATAACGGCCAGCCAATCTACGGGGATAATCTGATTATCGATAATTTCATGGCCTTGTGGCGTCTGCATCCAGCTATTGGATGCCAGTATCCAGAAGGTGGAGATAATTGTACCGAGGGCTACCATACAGGTGGCGAAAAAATGGAGTTTTTCACCCACCCGATTCCAGCCGAACAGCATAACGCCAAGAAACCCTGCCTCAAGGAAAAACGCGGTAAGTACTTCATAGACTAATAAAGGGCCGGTGATGCTTCCGGCAAAATCGGAGAAAAAACTCCAGTTAGTACCGAATTGATAGGCCATGACTAAACCGGAAACCACGCCCATACCAAAATTAATCCCAAAGATTTTTGCCCAGAAGTGGTATAGCGTTTTGTAGTCTGTATTACGTGTTTTCAGCCATAAGCCTTCTAACAAAGCAAGAAAACTGGCTAAACCTATCGTAATAGCGGGAAAGATAATATGAAAAGAAACGGTAAATGCGAATTGTATCCTTGCAAGTTCAAGGGCAGTTAACCCGAACATAGTTACCTCATTCTATTTGTTATAAGAAAAACCAATGAAAAAGTACTAATGAGTAAAGCATGGATATTTAACATATAACAGTAACAGTTTTTTATATATTTAATATAACAGTTTGATGATATCAATTTATTAACATATTGAACACAATATGAAAACATCGAACTTGTAGAAGCAATAATATGAAAATAAATATTTTATTATCGATATTTATATTTAGGGTGAAAACTGTACCCTATGCCAATGCTAAAGAAGACTTTAAAGAGAAAAACGATTGAAGAATACCCAAACAATCCACAGAGCTACCTGACCGGATACTTTATTGAATAAGAGGCTGGTAATACCAGCCTCATTAATCATTATCAAATTAATTTATATTAACGATGTTTCATTAACTCCTAATACATTAATTATTTCTTTGCGAATAACAGAAGTACATTCAAGAATGTTATTATGATGGTGATTTTTCAATAATATAACTTCTAATGGGGTGGTTACCCATTGAGAAATATTATTATCAGTCACTTTTATGATTGATTCAGTCAACTTTATTTGCGAGGGATCATTATAATCAGGATTAATTTCACCTGCTTTGAATAGCATAATACGGGTATGTTTTAATATTCCGCTTAAGTTACAGTCAGCTATTTTATATTCAACTGGTGCAGCCTCCAATACTCTATTGATATAGGTTTCACTGGCACTCGCTTTTTGTAACTCATCAGTGATTAATAGGTTTATATATGATATATCAATGTTATCTTTAAGTTTCTTTATCTCAGCGTTGTTAATTACTGTATCTAATAAGAACAATTTGATTTTTTGTGCGCCAATCTGTTCTAATTGATAGGCAATTTCCATTGCTAACTGTCCGCCTAATGACCAGCCTAAGATACGGATAGTTTGATCAATAGAGATTTCAGTCAGAATTAACTCCATATAAATCTGAGCTAATCGTTGCAATGAATCTATTTGGTTATCTGTACTGAGATTGTAATTATCGATACCAATACAGTTATAATTATCAGCTAATATATTTGCCAGAGGGGCATAGGATTCACTACCACCATTAGCCGGATGGATCATAAATAGTTTATCCGTTGCGAGTGACTCGGGTGTTAGGAAATTAAATAAACTGATTTCTTTATTATCCGTTGCCAGCCACTGAGATAATAAAGCGATACACTTGCAGCTGAATAAAATATTTAACGGAATATCAATGGCCATTTTATGGCGTATTGCCGAAGTGAGTTTGATCGCCAGCAGAGAATTTCCTCCGATACGGAAGAAGTTATCTTCAATACCCACCCGCCCCAACTCTAAAATATCCTGCCAAATAGCACAAAGCTGAGTTTCTAAGGCATTACGGGGTGCAACATAACTTTCTCTGTTACCGAAAACAGGTTCTGGTAATGCACGACGATTTACCTTGCCGTTCAGCGTTAGCGGAATAGTGTCCATAAAGGTAAAGCTGGCGGGCAGCATATAGTCCGGTAGTCTGTCAGACAAATGTACCAGTAGCATCTCGTCGGAGACAGCATCTTCGATAACCAGATAGGCAGCCAGTACTTTATGACCGTTATGCTCACGGTCAATCACGACAGCCTGTTTAACCTGCGTATGCGCCGTCAGCGCATTTTCAATTTCCCCCAATTCAATACGAAAGCCGCGGATTTTGATCTGAGAATCATTGCGTCCCAGATACTCCAGTTCGCCGTTGGGTAACCAGCGCACTAAATCGCCGGTTTTATACAGGCGGGTATAACCCTGAGTGATGTCTTCTGTGGTTGCAAAGGGATTTGCCACGAAATGCTCGGTGGTCAATTCAGGCTGGTTTAAATACCCCCGTGCCAAACCCGCGCCACCGATATATAACTCACCCGGTGTACCGACAGGCGCCAGATTTCCAGCACGGTCCAATACGTAAAGTCTGACATTATTAATCGCTTGACCAATATTGGTGGCAATTTCCCCATGCTGATATTGCTTCTGTGTCGCACAAACGGTGATTTCGGTCGGACCGTAGGAATTTATCACCTTGCTGTGTTGGCTGAAATGCTCCATAAAGTCCAGCGAGGGGGATTCTCCGCCGGTGACTAATAATCGGAGTGAAGGCAAGTCCACGTCAGTTAACAATTTGAGGATTGCGGATGGTAAGATGGCTATTTCAATGCCTTCTCGCTGAATCAACTCTGCAATGGCAGGGGCATTTCGTTCTGTTTCACTGCAAAGGTAAAGCGTCAGGCCATTTAATAACGCGGGAAAGAGTTCGTAAACAGACGCATCAAATACATAAGAGATGAACATTAAACTTTTGGTGGCTTGCTCAACATCAAGAAATGCCGTTTGAGCCGCCACCAGATGTGCCACATTTTTGTGTTCAATCATGACGCCTTTCGGTTGACCGGTGGTGCCGGAGGTATAGATGATATAGGCCAAATCGGTCGGTTTACTGATGGATTCAGCGTTCTCCACAGGTTGACTGGCCGTGTCTGCCTGATTATCTGCTGCGATAAGGATTGATGACTCAGACAATGGCCGGAGAGCGTTCAGATAGTGTTGTTGGGTCAGAACACAAGGCGTCGCAGTGTCTGTCAGAATAAACTGTACCCGCTCTGTGGGATATTCCGGTGATATCGGTACATAAGCGCCCCCGGCTTTCAGCACCGCCAGCATACTGATGACCATTTCAAGACTGCGGTCAAAATACAAGGCTATCGGTGTATCAGCTTGCATCGTTTGGTGATGCTGTTGTTGATAACGTTCGCGTATGGCATGGGCCAGTTGATTGGCACGCTGATTAAGCTGGTGATAGGTCAGAGATTCACCTTCAAACACCAGTGCAACATGGTCCGGTGTTCTTGCCGCCTGCGCTTCAAACAACTGTGGCAGGGTTTTATCCTGCGGATAAGGGGCATCGGTCTGGTTCCAGCTATGTAATAAGATGTGGCGTTCCTGCGCTGATAAAATATCAATACCGGACAACGTTTGTTGCTGGTCAGCCACAAACGCACTCAATACCCGCTGGTAACTCTCTGCGAGACGGGTGATGCTGCTTTCATTAAACAGGCTCACGGCGTAGTTCAGGCAACCGGTAATTGCCGTTTTGCTATCGGACAAAAACAGGCTCAGGTCAAACTTGGCCGGGCTATATAACGTTTCATCCAGTGTAACTGGACTAAAGGGTAGGCGGTAGTCTGACGGATTTTCCCCACGATTATCTTCACCAAAAGCCTGCACGCTGAACATCACCTGAAATATCGGATGACGGGCAGTATCCCGCTCAATGTTCAGTGCATCAAGGAGCTGTTCAAATGGCATATCCTGATGAGCTTTGGCACCGCTAACCAGTTTGTGTGTCTGTGCAATCAACGCGGTCACATTGTCAGTGTGTTGCAGTTGTGCCCTTAAGGCCAGTGAGTTAACAAACATGCCTAACAGGGGCAGGGTTTGCGCGTGGTGGCGGTTATCCGTCGGGGTGCCGATAACAATATCGTCTTGCCCGGATAATTTTGCCAGCGTGACGTAAAACGCACTGAGCAGCACGGTATACAGGGTAGTTTCCTGTGTTTTTGCCAACTCTCGTAGCTGTTCAGACAACTGGGTGTCCAGAGCAAAGTAGACGTCCAGTCCCTGATAATTGACCTGTGCCGGTCTGGGGTGATCCGTGGGCAGTGCCAGTGATTCATAGCCTGCCAGCGTCTGTTGCCAGTAAGTCAGTTGTTGTTCGCGGATGTCCCCCTGCAAATAATCCCGTTGCCATGCCGCGTAATCCCCGTAGGTGATATCCAGCGCAGGGAGCTGGCTGTCACGGCCGGTTTGCAGCGCATGGTAAATCTCCGCCAGTTCCGCCATAAAGATATCAATCGACCAGCCATCCATTGCGATATGGTGCCATAACAGGAATAAGTAATGGTTGTCTGCGACCTGATAATGCCGCAGGCGCAGGCTCGGTTCGGTGGTTAAGTCAAAGGGGGTGGCGATCTCGGTGCGGACGTTAGCCAGCAATGTCTCCCTGTCGTCATAGGATTGAGATGGGATCACTAAATCCTCATCCAATACCTGCTGATACATCTGGCCTTGCTTATCACTACGATACACGGTTCTCAGCACCGCATGACGTTCAGCCAGCTGGTTAATGGCGGTTTTCAGTAAAGGCAGCGAAGTATCCTGAGCCAACTGAGCCAGATAGGGAATATGGTAGATATCGGAACCCTGCTCATACTGTTCGATAAACAGCATCCGCTCCTGCGCAAAGGATAAGGGATAGCGCTCTTGGGGCTTATGAGGGATCACCGTGCGAATTTGTGCGTCCATCTGCGTGGCTAACCCAGCGATGGTTTTCCATTCAAACAGTTGTGCCAGTGAAATATCGGTGGACAAGGTACGGCGAATGGCAGCGATCAACTTAATGGCAGTCAGGGAATTGCCGCCGAGACGGAAGAAATTATCGTCAATACCGATCCGTTCCAGCCCTAAAACATCCTGCCAAATAGCGCAAAGCTGAATTTCCAGTGCATTACGGGGCGCAACATAACTGTCTCTGTCACCGAAAACCGGCTCTGGTAAGGCTCTGCGGTTCACTTTACCGTTCAGCGTCAGCGGAATAGCGTCCATAAAGGTAAAGCTGGTGGGCAGCATATAATCCGGCAGACGATCAGATAAGTGTGCAAGCAGCATATCATCAGAGACAGCATCTTCGGCAACCAGATATGCCGCGAGGACTTTATGGCCGCTATGCTCACGGTCAATCACCACTGACTGTTTGACCTGAGGATGCGCCGCAAGGGCACTTTCAATTTCCCCCAGTTCAATACGGAAGCCGCGGATTTTAACCTGAAAATCATTGCGTCCAAGGTATTCGATATTGCCATCCGGTAGCCAACGGCCTAAATCACCGGTTTTATACATGCGAGCATCCGGCTCGGTAGAGAACGGGCAACGTAGAAAACGTTCAGCCGTTAATTCAGGACGATTGAGATAACCTCGGGCAACACCCCGACCGGCGATATAAATTTCGCCTGCGACACCGAAAGGTACTGGTTGACCATACGGGTCAAGAATATAAATTTGCGTATTGGCTATCGGGCGTCCGATCGGCGGTAATGTTGGCCAGTGTTCTGTCTCATTGTCCAGCGTGTATGAGGTCACAACATGGCTTTCTGTCGGGCCGTAGTGGTTGTGTAACCGGCAGTGACCAGCCCGTTGCATCAAACGCTGAATGGCAGGGGTAATACGCAATTGTTCACCGGCCGTAATAATATGTTTCAGGCAGGACAAATCGTCTTCTTCACTGAGGCTGACGGCATCGGCAAAATGCTGAAGAGCCACATAAGGCAGAAAGACGCGCTCAATCTGCTTTTGCTGAACCAGTTTTAGGAGCTGTTGAGGGGCGCGGCGTAGGGTTTCATTAATCAGCACTAAACAGCTGCCCTCACACAGCGTGGTCAGGATTTCCTGAAAAGCGACATCAAATCCCAGCGCCGCAAATTGCAGGGTTTTACCGGTTGTCGTGGGATGTTCAGGCGCATAATGATGCCATTGCAGCAGGTTTGATAAGGCCGACTGTGGCATTTCCACCCCTTTGGGTAATCCGGTTGAACCGGACGTGTAGATCACATAGGCCAGATGATGCGGGGCCAGCGTCGGAATATCAGGGTTATGATCCGGCTGTTCAGTGAGATAAGCAGTCTGTTTATCAAGTAATACCGTCATGTGGCTGGCAGAGGGGGGCACAGCATCAAAAACGTGCGTAAGAGTCGACTGGGTAAGTAAAGCTACGGGGGCCGAATCTTTCAGCATGTAAATCAGTCTCTCGTCCGGATGGGCGGGATCGAGTGGCACATAAGCTCCACCGGCTTTAAGAATGGCGAGTAAACCCACCACCATCTCAGGACTACGTTCAACACAAATGGCAACACGTTCGTCAGGGCCTACCCCCAACGTTATCAGGTAATGAGCCAGACGATTGGCGCGGCGGTTAAGTTCCCCATAGCTCAATACCTGTTCTTCAAATTCCACTGCAATGGCATCAGGATGTTGTGCGGCCTGCGCTTCAAACAACTGTGGCAGGGTTTTATCCTGCGGATAAGGGGCATCGGTCTGGTTCCAGTTGTGCAGCAGCGTATGACGCTCTGCCTCACTGAAACAGGTGAGAGTGGCATGAGGCTGTTCTGGATGACAGGCTACCCCATGCAAAATACGTTCAAGCTGGTTCAGTAATCGTTGAGTCTGTTCATCAGTCAACCAGTCTTCACCGTAATTAAATCTGATGATTAACTGGTTACCTTGCTCATAGGCGAGCAACGACAACGGATAATCCACTTTTTCCACCACACGGCGGAATGTCAGCGACTGTTCAATGCTGGTCTGGTTTCCGTTTGCCACCGGTGCCGGGTAGTTTTCAAATACCAGCAGGCTCTGGAATAACCGTTCTCCGTCAGATTGCAGTCCGGCGAGAGAAACGGCACTGTGGCTGTTGAGGTTGGCGATATCTTTTTGGATATGTTGTAAAACAGTGACCACGCTGTCAGTTGGTTTCCATTGCACTGTCAGCGGCAGAGTATTGATATACAGACCGACGCTGGACTCGATCCCTTCAACGGGGATATCACGGCCGGAGACGGTGGTGCCGACAATCGTCTGCTCATCACCGGTGTAAGTGTGTAACAGTTTATGCCAGGCAAATTGCAGGGCGACATTCAGTGTCACTCCGTGTATCCGGCAGGTGTTTTTAAGCTGAGCATAAGCGTTACTCTGTACAGTGAGTTGTTGTTCTGCCGGTTTCTCAACCGTTTTTATTGAGGTTAAGTCAACCTGATGGCTTAGCAGCGCTGATAAATCATTCGTACCCTGCCATTGGGCCTTGCATCCAGTCCAGTAAATATCAGCTTCAGCCTGATGCTCCCGGTAATATTGCTGGGCCGCCAGATAAGCGTTATCCACAACGATGTCAGGCGTGCGTCCCTGTGCGAGTACGTTGTAATAGCCATGAACGGTTTGCAATAAAATCGGGTAACTCCAGCCATCAATGATGCTGTGGTGTAGGGTGATAACCACAGTAACCAACTGTTGATGTTGTTTAATCAGGATAAAGCGCGCTAACCCAGGCTGACGTAAATCAAATGGCAGGGTGAGATCATGTTGTTGAAGCGTATCAATTGCCCTGTTTTTTTCTTCTTCTGATAACGGGGTAATGTCTTCGTGCCTGAAGTTTGTCGCATCAATACTGGCATCGGCTGTGACGATTTGTAATATTTCTCCTTCCCAGTTAAAAGCGGTTCTGAGGATTGGGAAACGCAGTGAAGCCAATTTCCAGGCTTGTTGATAGGCGTCAACATTAATAGAAGAGTGATAATCTAATAGCAGTTGCACACGATAAGCATCATCTTGTGGCTGAGCCAGATGATGGTAAATAAATCCTTGTTGTAAACTGGTAGCGGGGTACAGTGTTTCAATCCGATAGTGTTGTTGAAGCTGGCGCAGAAATGTGTCTGAAAGACCATTGACACCGTAATCACTGGCCGTTTTTAGACCACCTAATTGAGCTTGTTTTTGCGCTGCGATGGTGACGTTATTGAGTGCCTGCTCAAATGCCAGGATAAACAGGGCTATCTTAGCCTGTGGCAGGCGTGAATCGACATAAAACCGCAGTTTTCCGGCCTGAACGGCCCCATTAAGCCCCAGCAATAAATGACTGCCGTTTTCGCGGGCTACCATCGTTCCGCAATCATCGTCGGTGATTGACCAGTCCTGACGGCTGGCACTGCTTAACTGCCCCAGATAGTTGAAACTTATCAGTGGCAAATCCCCGGTCAGATAGTCCGCCTGCTGTAATGCCCCGTAACCCATGCCTTTATTCGGCACCGCGCGCAACATCTCTTTGGTATGAATGATGGTGTCGGCTATATCTGCCTGATTTTCCAGACGAACCGGGTACATCGTAGTAAACCAGCCAACGGTTTCGGAAATATCTATTGTGTTATCAATAGATTCCCGTCCATGTCCTTCCAGAAGGATAGGGTTGACAGGTTGGTCTAAGGTATCCTGCAAGGCGACGGTCAGCGCACTCAGCAACAGGTCATTAATATCGGTGTGAAAACCTGCGTTAGCTTTATGCAGCAGGATATCAGTCATTTCTGCCGAGATTTCCAGCTGATGGTGTGTGAGATTGTCCAACACAGGTTTACGGTTATTGTCCGCCAGTACCTGTTGCCAGTAAGGCACTTCATGTTGATGTTGCCGGGCATACTGTTGAACAGCGGTCACCCATTGGCGATAACTGCTGGTTTTCGCCGGTAAGCCCCTCCCCTGTAAGAGCAAACGCATATCTTCTGCAATAATCCGCCAGGACACGGCATCAATAATCAGATGATGGAAGGCAAAAAATAACCGGGCGCTGCCATCGGCGTAGCCGGTCAGATGAGCGGCCTGCCAGAGTGGCCCGTTGTGGTAATCGAACCCACTTTGCCACTCGGTGAGTTGCTGATGGAGTGCTTCCTGATGACACTGACGGACATCAGCGTGTTTTAACTGTGGCAGTGAAGATGAAATATCCGCTAAATAACATTGGCGATATCCCTGCTCTGTAGCAACAAAGCGAGCACGTAATATATCGTGCCGCTCAGTTAATGCGCTCAGGGCTTGCTCAATTTGCATGGATGGAATATTGCCGGGGATCTGAACCATAAAAGCCTGATTCCAGTGATGAGGCTGCGCAAACTGCCAGTCAAAGAAGGTTTGCTGAACCGGCAATAACGCAAACTCCCCGTTTAATATTCCTTGCTCGGCAACGATGTCGGCAGTGGAGGCGGTTTGCATGAGTAATGGCGCTAATTGTGCCACCGTCGGGGCCTCAAAAATGGTTTTCACCTGAAGCGAAAAACCCGCCTGGCGTAGTTTGGACACTAATTGAATACTGACAATCGAATCCCCACCGATGCGAAAGAAATTATCGTGGATGCTTATCTGCTCCAGCCCTAAAACATCCTGCCAAATAGCACAAAGCTGGGTTTCCAAGGCATTACGGGGCGCAATATAATTTTCTCTGTCACCGAAAACCGGCTCTGGCAAGGCGTTACGGTCCACTTTGCCGCTCAGCGTTAGCGGTATCGCCTCCATAAAGGTAAAGCTGGCGGGTAGCATATAGTCCGGCAGGCTATCCGATAAGTGCATCAGTAGCATGTCATCGGAGACAACATTCTCGGCAACTAAATAGGCTGCCAATACTTTATGATCCTGATGTTTACGATCAATCACGACGGCCTGTTTAACCTGTGGATGCGTTGTCAGCGCACTTTCAATTTCACCCAGCTCAATGCGGTAACCACGAATTTTAACCTGAAAATCATTGCGTCCCAGATATTCGATATTGCCGTCCGACAAGTAACGCCCCAAATCCCCCGTTTTATACATTCTTGCCTCTTGTACAGAAGAAAAAGGATCAGGAAGGAAACGTTCCGCCGTCAGTTCTGGCCGGTTTAGATAGCCACGGGCAATACCATCACCACCGATATAAATTTCGCCCAAGGCACCTATCGGTACGAGATGTTGGTGAGCATCAAGCAGGTAAATTCGGGTGTTGTCGATAGGACGGCCAATATGGGGAACAAAACCTGTCGTTCGGTTCATGCATGTCCAGATTGAATAGGTCGTGGTCTCCGAAGGGCCATACAAATTATACACATTTTGTATCGAGGAATGAGCAAACAATCGCTCAACAATGTGGGATTTCAACGCCTCACCGGCGAGGTTAACGGTTTGGGTGGTAGCCGGAATGGCATTGTTCTCTATTAATCGCTCAATCGCGGAGGGTACTGTATTGATAAGGCTGAACAGTGGCTTTGTATCTGATGCTTTTGTAATTAATGAAAGAATGTCAGGCGCAATGTGGACCGTACTACCAGAAATTAAAGGCGCGAAACATTCGTAAACAGATAAGTCAAAATTCAACGATGTGGAAAACAGCGTATGTGCTAATTCTTCCGGGCTAAATACCCGTTGTGCCCAGATAAGGAAATTCACCACATTGCGGTGCTCTATCATCACCCCTTTGGGTGCTCCTGTCGAACCGGAGGTGTAAATCACGTAAGCCAGATGACGAGAAGTCAACCCCAGTGCCTGTGCATCCGGGTTGGTGTCCGGCTGAGTCTCTAAGCCCAGAGACGGGTTATCCAGCCATACCGTGGGAACTGACGTCGTCAGTGTATCCGCCAGTGCGGTTTGCGCCAGTAAAACTACTGGCGTTGCGTCATCCAGCATATAGCGCAATCGTTCTGCGGGATAAGCCGGATCGAGGGGCAGATAAGCCCCGCCCGCCTTGAGAATAGCCAGTATCCCGACCACCATCTCCGGGCTGCGTTCAAGGCAGACCGCGACCCGATCATCCGGCCTGACACCCAGTGCAATCAGATAATGCGCCAGCTGGTTGGCACGGCGGTTGAGTTCGCCATAGCTGATGCTTTGATTTTCAAATACGATTGCCGTGGCATCCGGGTGTTGAGCCGCCTGCACTTCAAACAATTGTGGCAGGGTTTTATCCTGCGGGTAAGGCTCTGCGGTCTGGTTCCAGCGGTGCAGCAGCGTATGACGCTCTTCCTCACTGAGACAGGTGATAGCGGTATGAGACTGTTCCGGATGACAGGCAACCTCGTGCAGAATACGTTCAAGTTGCCTCAGCAAGCGCAATGCCTGTTCGTCTTCCAGCCAGTCTTTCCCATAATTAAATTTGATGACTAAACGGTTATTTTGCTCATACGCGATCAGTGACAACGGATAATCCACTTTTTCCACTGCGCGGCGAAATGTCAGTGTCTGTTCGATGCCGGTCTGGTTCTTGTCTGCCACCGGAGTAGGATAATTTTCAAACACCAAAAGGCTATGAAATAACCGTTCTCCGCCAGATTGCAGACTGGCGAGAGAAACGGCACTGTGGCTGTTGAGGTCAGCGATATTTTTCTGGATATGTTGTAAAACGGTGACGACGCTATCAGTTTGTTTCCACTGCACCGCTAGAGGCAGGGTATTGATATAAAGACCAACACTGGACTCGATCCCTTCAACGGGGATATCCCGACCGGAGACGGTTGTACCGACAATCGTCTGCTCATCAGCGGTGTAAATGTGCAACAGTTTATGCCAAGCAAATTGCAGCGCCACATTCAGTGTCACCCCGTGTCTCCGGCAGGTGTTTTTAAGCTGCTCATAAGCGTTATCCTGCACAGTGAGTCGCTTTTCTGCCGGTTTTTCAATCATTTTTATCTGGGTTAAGTCAACCCGGTGGCTTAGTAGCGCCGATAAATCATTCGCGCCCTGCCATTGGGTCTTGCGCTCAGACCAATAAATATCCGTATCGGCCTGATGATTGCGGTAATATTGCTGGGCCGCCAGATAAGCGTTATCCACGACGATGTCAGGCGTGCGTCCCTGTACGAGTGCGTTGTAATAGCCATGGACGGTTTGCAATAAAACAGGGTAGCTCCAGCCATCAACAATACTGTGGTGCAGTGTGATAAGCACAGTCATCAGTTGCTGATGTTGTTTAATCAGGGTAAAGCGCGCTAATCCGGGCTGACGTAAATCAAACGGCAGGGTGCGATCATGTTGTTGAATATTGTCAATCGCCCTGTTTTTTTCTTCTGCTGATAACGAGGTAATATCTTCGTGCCTGAAGTTTGCCGCATCAATACTGGTATCGGCTGTGACGATTTGTAATATTTTACCTTCCCAGTTAAAGGCAGTTCTTAGGGTCGGGAAACGACGCGAAGCCAATGTCCAGGCTTGTTGATAAGCATCAACATTAATAGAAGAGTGGTAATCCAATAGCAGTTGGACGCGATAAGCATCATCCTGTGGCTGAGAAAGATAATGATAGACAAACCCCTGTTGTAAGCTGGTGGCAGGGAAAATAGCCTCAATCTTTTTGTTGTTGGATGAAGTCGCAGGCACACCAGCATGATTTTCAAGGGAAATAAAATGCCTAAAGTCTTCTACTGAGAAGATATTTTTTTCATTTAAAAAATTAAGAATGTTTTCTTTTTTCTGTTTAACTTGATCAATAAGTTGATCAGGGGGAGTTCCCCCTGTGAATGTCAGTTTCAACTTATTTTCATAAACCCATACTGATGCCTGATTTTTGTTAAGTTCTTTAAATAGCGTCAACATTTTTATAAATCCAAAGTAGTTTCATTTTCAGAATCGTGGTGTGAACTGACATGATTGGTATGTTCAAAATGGTGAGTTATCTGGTTGAATTGCTCCAACGAAACACCCTTGATGCCGTAATCACTGGGAGTCATTATTTCTCCCGTTTGTGACTGTTTTTGCGCTGTGGTGGCGATGTGATTGAGTGCCTGCTCAAATGCCCGGGTAAACAGGGCTGTCTTAGCCTGTGGCAGTCGGGAATCGACATAAAACCGCAGTTTTCCGGCCTGAACGGCGCCATTAATGCCCAACAGCAAATGACTGTCGTTTTCGCTGGCTATCACCGTTCCGCAATCATCGTCAGTGATTGACCAGTCCTGTTGACTGGCACTGCCTAACTGCCCCAGATAGTTAAAACTTATCAGTGGCAAATCTTCGGCCAGATAGCCCGCCTGCTGTAATGCCCCGTAACCTATGCCTTTATTCGGCACTGCGCGCAGCATCTCTTTGGTATGAATGATGGTGTCGGCGATATCTGCCTGCTTTTCCAGACGAACCGGGTACATCGTAGTAAACCAGCCAACGGTTTCGGAAATATCTATTGTGTTATCAATAGATTCCCGTCCATGTCCTTCCAGAAGGATAGGGTTGACAGGTTGGTCGAATGTCTCCTGCAAGGCGACGGTCAGCGCACTCAGCAACAGGTCATTAATTTCGGTGTGAAAACCTGCGTTAGCTTCATGCAGCAGGATATCGGTCATTTCTGCCGAGATTTCCAGTTGATGGTGTGTGAGGCAGTCCAACACAGGAGTGCTGTTATTGCCCGTTAACACCTGTTGCCAGTAAGGCACTTCATGTTGATGTTGCCGGGCATACTGTTGAACAGCGGTCACCCATTGGCGATAACTGCTGGTTTTCGCCGGTAAGACCCTCCCCTGTAAGAGCAAACGCATATCTTCTGCAATAATCCGCCAGGACACGGCATCAATAATCAGATGATGGAAGGCAAAAAATAACCGGGCGCTGCCATCGGCGTAGCCAGTCAGATGAGCGGCCTGCCAGAGTGGCCCGTTGTGATAATCGAACCCACTTTGCCACTGGGTAAGTTGTTGGTGGAGTTCTTCCTGATTGCACTGACGGATATCACGGTGTTTTAACTGCGGCAGTGAAGTTGAAACTTCCGCAGAATAACACTGGCGATACCCCTGTTCCGTTGCAATAAAGCGGGCGCGTAATATATCGTGCCGCTCAGTTAATGCGAGCAGGGCTTGTTCAATCTGTACGGATGGAATATTACCGGGGATCTGAACCATAAAGGCCTGATTCCAGTGATGTGGGTGCGCTAACTGCCAGTCAAAGAAAATTTGCTGAATCGGTAATAAAGCAAACTCCCCGTTTAATAATCCTTGTTCGGCAACGATTTTGGCAGTGGATGCGGTTTGCATCAGTAATACCGCTAATTGTGCCACGGTTGGTGCCTCAAAAATGGTTTTCACCTGAAGCGAAAAACCAGCCTGACGCAGTTTGGACACCAACTGGAGACTGATAATCGAATCTCCACCAATGCGGAAAAAATTATCGTGGATGCTTATCCGCTCCAGCCCTAAAACCGCCTGCCAAAGAGTGCAAAGCTGGGTTTCTAAGGCATTACGGGGCGCAACATAATTTTCTCTGTCACCGAAAACCGGTTCTGGCAGGGCTCGGCGGTCCACTTTGCCATTCAGCGTTAGCGGTATAGCCTCCATAAAGGTAAAGCTGGCGGGCAGCATGTAGTCCGGCAGATGAGCAGATAAGTGCGCAAGCAGTATGTTATCGGACACCGTATCCTCGACAACCAGATAGGCTGCCAGCACTTTATGACCCTGATGTTCACGATCAATCACGACGGCTTGTTTGACTTGTGGATGCGCCGTCAGCGCACTTTCAATTTCGCCCAGTTCAATACGATAACCGCGAATTTTGACCTGAAAATCATTACGTCCCAGATATTCCAGTTCGCCGTTAGGTAACCAGCGTACTAAATCACCGGTTTTATACAAACGGGTGTAACCTTTAACCGTTTCGTTTGCGGTTGCAAAAGGATTAGCAACAAAGCGCTCAGCCGTTAATTCAGGGCGATTTAAATAACCCCGTGCGACACCAGCACCACCAATATACAATTCACCCGGTGTACCGATAGGTGATGGATTTCCATCACTATCAAGTATGTAAAGACGAACGTTATTAATAGCTTGACCAATATTGGTGGCAATATCCCCATGCTGATATAGCTTCTGTGTCGCACAAACGGTGATTTCTGTCGGACCGTAAGCATTCATCACATTGCTGTGTTGGCTGAAATGATCCATAAAATCCAGTGAGGGTGATTCTCCCGCAGTAACCAATAACTGGAGTGAGGGTAATTCCACATCCGTCAATAATTTGAGTATTGCTGGCGGTAGAGTCGCCATTTGAATACCTTCCCGTTGAATGAGCTGTGCAATCGCAGGAGCATGGCGTTCTGCTTCATTGCAAAGATAAAGCGTCAGGCCATTCAATAACGCGGGAAAGAGTTCGAAAACAAAAGCATCAAACACATAAGCGGCAAACATTAAACTTTTAGTGGTCTTTTCAGTATCAAAAAATGCACTTTGAGCGGCCGTCAGATGCGCTACATTTTTATGTTCAACCATCACCCCTTTCGGCTGACCGGTGGTGCCGGAGGTATAGATAATATAGGCCAAATCGGTCGGTTTATTGATGGAATCGGGGTTCTTCACAGGCTGGCTGGCTGTGTCTGCCTGATTATCTGCCGCGATAAGGATCGATGACCCAGCCAGTGGCCGGAGCGTGGTCAGATAGTGTTGTTGGATCAGAACACAAGGCGTCGCGGTGTCTGTCAGAATAAACTGTACCCGCTCTGTGGGATATTCCGGTGATATTGGCACATAAGCGCCTCCGGCTTTCAGCACCGCCAGCATACTGATGACCATTTCCGGACTGCGGTCAAAATACAAGGCTATCGGTGTATCAGCTTGCATCGTTTGATGATGCTGTTGCTGATAACGTTCGCGTATGGCATGGGCCAGTTGATTGGCGCGCTGATTAAGCTGGTGATAAGTCAGGGATTCACCTTCAAACACCAGTGCAACATGGTCCGGTGTTCTTGCCGCCTGCGCTTCAAACAACTGGGGCAGGGTTTTATCCTGCGAATAAGGGGCGTCAGTCTGGTTCCAGATAGTTAATAGAGTATGACGTTCCTGTGCCGATAAAATATCAATGTTGGATAACGGTTGCTGCTGGTCGGCCACAAACGCCCTCAATACCCGCTGGTAACTCTCCGCGATACGGGTGATGCTGGTGTCATTAAACAGGCTAAGAGCGTAGTTCAGGCAACCGGTAATCGCTGTTTTGCCATCGGACAAAAACAGGCTCAGATCGAACTTAGCGGGGCTGTATAAGGGTTCATCCAGCTCCACCGGTTTGAATGGCAGGCAATTGGCTGATGAATTTTCACCGCGATGATTTTCACCAAAAGTCTGTACGCTGAACATCACCTGAAATAGCGGGTGACGGGCGGTATCCCGTTCAATGTTCAGGACATCAAGGAGTTGCTCAAACGGCATATCCTGATGGGCTTTGGCACCGGCGACCAGTTTGTGTGCCTGTGTAATCAGCGCGGTTACGCTGTCGGTGTGTTGCAGTTGTGCACGTAAGGCCAGTGTGTTAACGAACATCCCCAATAAGGGTTGTGTTTGCGCATGGTGGCGGTTATCGGTCGGGGTGCCGATAACGATATCGTCTTGTCCGGATAATTTTGCGAGTGTGACGTAAAACGCACTGAGCAGCACGGTATACAGGGTAGTTTCCTGTGTTTTTGCTAACTCCCGTAGCTGTTCAGACAGCTGTGCGTCCAGCTCAAAATTGAGATCCTGCCCCTGATAATTGACCTGTGCCGGTCTGGGGTGATCGGTGGGCAGGGCCAGCGATTCATAGCCTGCCAGTGCCTGTTGCCAGTAAGCCAGTTGTTGTTCTCGGATGTCTCCCTGCAAATAATCCCGTTGCCATGCCGCGTAATCCCCGTAGGTGATATCCAGCGCGGGAAGTTGGCTATCATGGCCTGCTTGCAGCGCGTGGTAAACCTCCGCCAGTTCCGCCATAAAGATGTCGATGGACCAGCCATCCATCGCGATATGGTGCCATAACAGTAATAAGTAGTGACGGTCTGCGACCTGATAATGCCGCAGGCGCAGGCTCGGTTCGGTGGTTAAATCAAAGGGGGTGGCGATCTCGGTGCGGACGTTAGCCAGCAATGTTTCCTTGTCGTCACAGGATTGAGATGGGATCACGAGATACGTGTCCAATGCCTGCTGATACTGCTGGCCCTGATCATCACTGCGATATACGGTTCTCAGCACGGCATGACGTTCAGCCAGTTGGTTAATGGTGGTTTTAAGTAAAGGCAGCGAAGTATCCTGAGCCAACTCAACCAGATACGGAATATGGTAGACATCCGAACCCTGCTCATACTGTTCGATAAATAGCATCCGCTCCTGCGCAAATGATAAGGGATAGCGCGCTTGTGCCAGCGGTGGGATAACGGTGCGAATTTGCGTGTCCATCTGCGTGGCTAACCCGGCGATGGTTTTCAATTCAAACAGTTGCGCCAGTGAAATATCCGTAGACAGGGTACGGCGAATAGCAGCAATCAGTTTAATGGCGGTCAGGGAATTGCCGCCGAGACGGAAGAAGTTATCGTCAATACCGACTCGCTCCAGCTCTAAAACATCCTGCCAAATAGCACAAAGCTGGGTTTCCAGTGCATTACGCGGCGCGACGTAATGTTCTTTGTGACCGAAAACCGGCTCCGGCAAGGCTCTGCGGTCCACTTTGCCGTTCGGCGTTAGCGGGATCGCCTCAATCCGAGTAAAGCTGGCGGGCAGCATATAATCCGGCAGATAAGAAGATAAATGGCTGATTAACCCTTCGTCAGAAATTTCATTCTCAGTCACCAGATAGGCGATCAGAGCGGTATTACCCTGATAGTTGCGATCGATGACAACGGCCTGTTTAACCTGTGGATGTGCCGCCAGCGCACTTTCAATTTCGCCTAGCTCAATGCGGTAGCCGCGAATTTTGACCTGAAAATCATTACGTCCCAGATATTCCAGTTCGCCATCGGGGAGCCAGCGGGCTAAATCACCGGTTTTATACAGACGTGTGTAACCCTGTTCTTTGTTCTTCTCTGTGGCAAACGGGTTTTCGATAAAACGTTCGGCGGTTAATTCCGGTCGGTTTAAATAACCCCGTGCCAACCCTGCGCCACCGATGTAAAGTTCGCCGGGAGCACCAATCGGAGCCGGTTTTCCGGCAGGATCCAGCACATAGGCAGACATGTCGCTGAGGGGACACCCAATGCGGGATATCGCAGTGGTATCGCCTTGCGTTAATTTTTTGTAAGTCACATGGACGGTGGTTTCGGTGATCCCATACATATTGATGAGTGCCGGTTTTTGATCGCCATAACGATCCCACCAGGGTGTTAACTGCACCGGATTTAATTTATCGCCACCAAATATTACATAGCGAAGGTGGGGAAATTCTGCGCCGTTGCTGACTGCTTCGTCGATAAAGGCATAAAATGCCCCCGGCGTTTGGTTCAGTACCGTCACATGCTGTTCGGAGCATAACCGGCTGAATTGGCCAAAATCCTTAGTGCACTCAACCGTAGGAATAATTAAACGCCCGCCATAGAGCAGAGCACCCCATAATTCCCACACACTGAAATCAAACGTATACGCATGGAAAAGCACCCAGACATCGTGTTGATCGAACTGGTAATCTTTTTGACTGGTAGTAAATAAGCGACTGACATTATGGTGGGTCTGCAAGACGCCTTTGGGTTTTCCGGTCGTGCCGGAGGTATAGATAACATAGGCTAAATCTGTCGCATGAACAGCTAATGCCAGATTTTCTGTTGAATAGTGTTCAGTGACACTCCTGTCATCTGCGGCAATCAGGGCTGGTGGTGTCACATGTGCTTGGGTATAAACCCGCAATGTCGGCAGAAACTTTTGCTGAGTCACCACACAGGGTGATTGCGTATCGTCCAGAATAAACTGAACCCGCTCCGGCGGATAATCCGGTGATACCGGCACATAAGCCCCGCCGGCTTTGAGTACAGCCAGTATACTGATGACCATTTCCGGGCTGCGATCCAGATAGAGCGCGACCAACGTATCCATAGGCATCGGTATATTATGCTGTTGTTGATAACGTTCACGGATCACAAGCGCCAGTTGGTTTGCCCGTTCATTAAGCTGGTGATAGGTCAGAGTTTTGCCTTCAAACACCAGTGCGACGTTATTCGGATGAGCTGTAACCTGCGCTTCAAACAACTGTTGCAGGGTTTTATCCTGCGGATAAGGAGCATCGGTCTGATTCCAGATATTTAATAGGGTATGGCGTTCCTGCTCTAACAAGATAGGTAATTCACTGACTAAAATAGCCGGATTGTCAATAATAGCCGTTAGCAGGTTATTTAATCGTTCAAGGATATTATTGATGTCTGTATCACTAAAATAATTTTGTAAATACTGAATAGTTATTTTTAATTCTTGATCATAGCCATGATCTTTCAGTCGAAATAAGATGGGATTAATATTAAATTCAGTGTCTATATGAAAATGCTGAGTTTGGTTAATTTCAGTATCCGATGATGAAAAGCGGTCATATAAAATTAGAATATTGGGTAAAGAGAATCCATCTTGCTTTGCAAGACGAGTAAGGTGTGAATTGGGAAATTTTCCGTGTAGATAGCTGTTTTTCAGCGCTGATTCTACTTGCTTAATTTGCTTAACGATAGAAGAAGTTCGTGAAATAGGGCAATGTACTGGATACGTGTTTGCTTGCATCCCGACAACATATTTTTCAGCTTTTGTTGTTCTTCCATGACTTGTTGTGTTGAAATTTATTTCTTGTTGCCCGGTTAATTCAGCGATAACAATAGAAACAAGCGTAGAAAAGACGGCAAGTAAATGAGTTTTGTTTTCGTGACAAAAAATACGTAAGTCATTTTTAACTGAGAGTGGTAATGTCAGTTCATGATTATCAGAGCCTTTATTATGGTAATAAGGTGTTAATTGGTGTATTTCATTTTTCTTTAAAAAATCCAGCCAATAATTTTTATCATCTTCATAATCAAAATTATTTAAATAGGTTCTTGCTTTTTTTACTGCTGTGAGATATTGCGGAATTTCAGATAACCACGCTGTGGATGTTCGATTCTTAAGGCATGTATACAATTTATAAACATATTCGTGAAATCGGTATAATCCGACACCGTCAATGAAAATATGGTGGAATGTAGTGAAAAAATAATTTTTTTCATTGGCAAGACGGATTAATGTGAACTGGTAGGGTATTTCATTTAAGTAATCGATAGAGATATTGTTTTGTTGCTTCATCCACAGAAGTGCGTGACTTTCAGGATCAGGCAGTTTTGAAACATCGTATTCATTGATTAACGCGGGAATACTTTGTTCCTGAATGTATTGAACCGCTTCATTGTCGGCATTGATGAATATACGTAAACGTAAAGTATCGATATGCTGATATAGTAAATTTAATGTTTTTTGCAAGAGGGTAATATCAACATTTTCCTCTATTAAGGTATACCAATTTAGGGTATGTACTGGGCTATTCTCATAAAGAAGTTGTTCGTAGAATATATTCTCCTGAGCAGGGTGGAGGTGATATAAATCTGGATTCAAATGATCCTCAGCTTTTCTCATAATTATTTATATGAGTGTGTTCTGCTTACAAGTTAGTCATAGTTGATAGTACAAAATGAATAGGGCTGATGATTTGCCTGACCTTAATTTGCACGTTAGAACGTAGCATCATCTCTCATGATGTCCTTACAAATAACCTTGCAATCTTTCAACACTCATCCTCGTGAAATAGAGTTCTTATTTAATAGTTAGTATTTTGCTCCCCCAAAATACCAGAGTGTATTTTTTATGTGAATATAATTGTTTTATATTACTTATGGATGCTGTTATTTATAGTGTAATGCTGGTTGTTATTTTAATTAATGTCTATGTTGTTTTTTATTATCCTTGTTTTTTTATTGCTTATAGGAAAATTTAATTATTGATGCTTTTTATTGTTAGTGAAGTGTTGGGTGAAATATATTTATAGCCAAAAGTTATAATTGTCTAGCTCAAGATGGGAGTATTTTTCTTCGGTAAACCAGAGACGGATTAGTCGCAACTCACAACCATGATGTCATCAACGAGATCCGGAACTTCAGGATGATTAGTTCCGTGGGTTACTATTTCAGCGTGTTCGGTGATGGAATAAGTTAAACAAAGAATATATTATTTCTAAATTCTGAAATCTAATTAATACATTTTTGAATACCTGCGCTGGATGGATATTTCCTGCAAATATCGGCTAATTGTTCTTATCTTTTTCACGTAATGATACCCACCATGATTTATTAATTATAAAAACACTAAATATACAAAATATTGGATATTCGGTGTTTATATCTCTGATCGGCTATTCAGTCACGATCTATCGAACAAAAGTTATTCAGTCAAAATTTTGTTTTTTCTTAATGCCCTGAATTCCGACCGAATAATTTGTCCTGATAGTTTGCCCTGAATAGTGGCAGATATATGTACAAGGGGATCACTCATGAAAGGATTAAGTAATAAGGTCGCTATTGTTACTGGTGGTGCAACTAAAATAGGTGCGGCTGTTGCCAGAGTATTGAGTGAGTATGGTGTTAAGGTTGCTATTTTTGATATTGATCGTGAAGGTGGAAAAAAAGCCTGCGATGTCCGACCTGATGATATTCATTTCTGGCCTGTTGATATTACTGATGACAAACAGCTCTCTCAGGGGATACAAGAGGTTGCAGCTTACTATGGCCACCTTAACTGTCTCGTTAATCTTGCTGCAACTTATCTGGATAATGGTGCTGACTCCGGCCGCGAAATGTGGCTGACGGCACTGAATATTAATGTGGTCAGCGCAATCAAGGCAGCTCAGTTTGCACATCCTTATTTTATGGCGGCCGGAGGCGGAGCAATTGTTAACTTCACCAGCGTTTCATCCTCTGTTGCCCAGACAGGCCGTTGGCTATATCCCGCCTCAAAAGCCGCTTTATTACAAGCTACCCGCAGCATGGCAATGGACTATGCCGCTGATCGCATTCGTGTTAACTCCGTTTCACCGGGTTGGACCTGGTCACGGGTCATGGATGAACTGACTCAGGGCAGTCGCCGGAAAACAGATGAAGTTGCCGCAGATTATCACTTACTTGGCCGTGCGGGCGATCCTGAAGAGATTGCCCAGGTCGTGTCCTTTCTTCTTTCTGATTTGTCGAGTTTTGTGACCGGAGCCGATTACTCCGTTGATGGTGGTTATTCAGTGATGGGACCTGAGCAGGCAAAACCTGCCATTTGCCGTCTGGCGGAATAGTCGCAAATCGTTCTTGTCACAAAACACGCTTGTCACAAAACACGATTGTTACAAAACATCGTCGGAATGAAACATAAGGTAGGAGAAAAATACCATGCGTCGTATCGCTATTGTGGGAGGTGGTCAGGCCGGACTGCCTCTGGCCCTTGGTCTACTTGACAAGGGCTATCAGGTAACCGTAGTTACCAATCGCACCCCTGATGATGTCCGGAATGGTCGGGTGATGTCGAGTCAGTGTATGTTCGATTCTTCTTTACAGTTTGAGCGGAAGCTGGAGCTGAATAAATGGGAAGCACTATGCCCGCCAGTTGAAGGTATCGGTTTCGCTGTTCCGCATCCGGAAATGCCGAATGCTAAAGTCATTGACTGGAGCGCCCGGCTCGATAAGTACGCACAGGCGGTTGATCAGCGCATTAAAATGCCTTTCTGGATGGAGTTGTTTGCTGCCCGTGGCGGTAATTTGGAGATTCGCGATGTAGGTGTTAATGAGTTGGAGCAGCTGGCATCGACCCATGAGCTGGTTATTCTGGCGGGCGGGAAAGGGGAAGTTGTGAGATTGCTGGAGCGTGATGCAACCCGTTCCCCCTATGATAAGCCGCAGCGTGCACTGGCACTGACTTATGTGAATGGTATGCTGCCGGTGCCTGAATATTCTCGCGTTTCTTTCAACCTGATCCCCGGAGTGGGCGAGTATTTCGTTTTTCCTGCTCTGACTCTGAGTGGTCCCTGTGACATTATGGTTTTTGAAGGAATACCGGGGGGAGCAATGGATGGCTGGCAGGAAGCCAGAACACCGCAGGAGCATCTGACTTATAGCCTCCGCATCCTTAAAACCTTTCTGCCGTGGGAAGCCGCACGTTGCGAAAAAGTAGAACTGACCGATGAGAACGGCATTCTGGCCGGACGTTTCGCACCGGTAGTGCGCAAACCAGTACTGACATTACCGTCTGGTCGTCAGGTCTTTGGACTGGGTGATGCGGTAGTGACAAACGATCCGCTTACCGGACAAGGCTCCAACAATGCGACCAAAGCCTGCCAGGTCTATTACGAATCGATTCTTGCCCGTGGTGACAAACCTTTTACGGCAGAGTGGATGAACGATACCTTTGAGCGATTCTGGGATTACAGCCAGTATGTTGTGGAATGGACAAACAGTCTGCTCATCCCACCCAAACCTCATATCCTGCATCTATTAGGCGCAGCTCAGCAGTTGCCGGCACTTGCCAGCACAATTGCCAATGCTTTCAATCATCCCCCTGTACTGTTTCCGTGGTGGCGGGACAGTGATGCCTGTGAAGCCTACATTAACTCACAGACACAGCATGCACAGGCGGCTAATTCTTAATTAAGGAAGCGATTTAACAAGCTACCTGAAAAGCAGGGTTTTAGTGTGGAGAATTTCAGTGTGGAAAAAGTCAACATGACCATGAATATCCAGAACAGCGAAGCAATGTTACCCGGTACTGAATGGGGAATAACCGAATTTGAGGCAAGGGCATTGCGTACCATTCTTGGGAGCTACCCAACCGGTGTTGCCATTGTGGCAACACGAACGGCTGACGGGCGCAATGTAGGCCTGACCATCAATTCATTTGCATCACTTTCACTGGAGCCACCGCTGATACTCTGGAGTCTGGTCAACCACTCTCCCAATCTGGCTGTATTCCAGAACTGTGAATATTTCACGATCAGCATTCTTAGTTGCGACCATCAGGAACTGGCCCTGCGTTTTGCTAATCCGAGGGTTGAAAACAAGTTTCAGGATATTCCTGTGCAGGAAACGCCGGAAGGGATCCCAGCAATTTGTGGCGCGATAGCAACACTGGTTTGTTCGAACCACCAGCAAACCCATGTCGGTGATCATTTGTTGATGATTGGTCAGGTGAAACGTATTGCCAGCCTCGAAGGTAAGCCGTTGGTTTTTCACTGCGGTATGTTTACGGAGTTGCATGATGTGGGAAGCAATCTGGGAGAGGATGCATGAAAAACCTGCTGAATATGTTCACTACAGCGTTGGATCAGGGGGGAGTGAAGGTGATTGATCTTACACAGACTTTATCGCCTGATTTTCCGGCTTTACAGTTACCTGAACAATATGGGCAAGTCTGGTCATTCAAAATGGAGCGTATTTCGTGTTACGACGAAAACGGGCCGGGCTGGTATTGGAATAATTTCAGTTGTGGAGAACATACAGGCACACACTTTGATGCTCCGGCGCATTGGGTGAGCGGCAAAGATTATTCAGATAATACCGTTGATAGCATTCCGCTGCATAATTTTGTAGCACCCGCAGTCGTTGTGGATGCCAGCCAACAGGTGGCAAACAATCCGGATTGGTTGCTGACAATTGACTTCCTGCTTGAATGGGAAAATCGACACGGGCAGATCCCTGCTGGAGCGTGGCTGCTGTTCCGTACTGACTGGTCAAAACGGGCGGATAATCCCAGCCGTTTCCTCAATATGCGTGATGACGGAGCCCATACACCGGGGCCTGATCAGGAAACAGTAGAGTGGCTTATCCATAAACGTAATATCCGGGGCTTTGGGGTGGAAACTATCAATACTGATGCCGGGCAGTCTTATTCATGGCCCGTGGCTTATCCTTGTCACACCCTGATGCACGGAGCAAATAAATACGGTTTGCAATGCCTGAAAAACCTCGATTTATTACCACCAGTCGGAACCGTTATTATTGCCGCTCCCCTTAAAATTGAAGGAGGCTCGGGAAGTCCGCTGCGAGTTCTGGCACTGGTTGAACAGCCTGATGGAACAACCCTATGAACAGTTCTAAACCACAAGTCATTATCATCGGCAGTGGAATAAACTCACTGGTATGTGCCGCACTACTGTCTATCTGGGGAAAATCTGTTCTGGTACTGGAACGGAATGCGGTGCTGGGAGGATGTATCCGTACAGAAGAACTTTTTCCCGGTTATATCCATGATGTGCTCTCCTGCTGGTATCCGTTATTTTTGAGTAGCCCGGCTTATCAGGTGCTGAAGCCGGAATTAGAAAAAGCGGGTGTAGAGTTCATACAAAGTGATTATTCCACTGGTCTGGTTCAGCCGAATGGCCGGGGAATTGCGTTAAAGCGGGGCGTTTTACCTGCTGCATTGCAGCTTGATGAAATTGCCGGAAAAGACGGAAAAGCGTTTCGCTACATGGTGCAGCAAATTCTTCATGATGATGCTGAATTGGTATTCAGTTTGCTGGGGCAAAACCCTTATGGTTTCAGCGTACTCCGGTTACTGTTTAGTGAATGGCGAAAACGCGGTATTGATGGTCTGGTGGAATTTGCCGGTCATTCACTGGAAACATTCCGGCGCTGGTCTGAACGTGAATTGCAGTCCGATTTCATCCGTACCCTGATTGCGCCATGGGCCTTGCATACAGGTCTGGGACCGGATGATGCCAGTTCAGCCCTGATTGGAAAACTCACTTTTGCTGCGGTGGTAGCGGGAGGAATGCCGGTAGTTAAAGGGGGAAGTATCAGCATTGTTGAAGCGTTGAAAACGATCATAGAGCAGCATGGGGGACAGCTTCTCACGCATACCAATGTTGATCACATTATCACTCATCAGCGGGGGCGAAAGTACCGTGCTTCTGGTGTCATCGCCGGAGAAAGGGTTTATCACGCTACCGATGCCGTGGTCTGCAATGTCACTCCGCAACAGCTTTATGGTCACTTACTGGATAACGTTCCTCAGACAGTTCAACAATATGCGCAGGGATATCGCTATGGGCGTGGTGGAATGCAGGTTCACTTTGCCCTGAATTCTCCCCCGTCATGGAGTAATCCCGAATTATGTCATGTACCGCTTATTCACTTAGCAGAAAGTATGCAAGAAATTTGTCTGTCGGTAACACAGGCTAATAATGGTTATTTGCCGGAGCACCCGACATTAGCTATAGGCCAGCCGGTTGCGCTTGATCCGGGTCGTGCTCCTGAAGGTGGATGGATTTTATGGATTCAGATGCAGGAGTTGCCCACTCATCTGAAAGGGGATGCACTGGGAGAAATCACTATTTCTGAAGATGGCAGATGGAATGATGCTGTTCGTGAAGCGTTCGCAGATCGCGTACAGGCTCGTCTGGAGAGCGTCATTCCGGGTTTTTCATCCACTATTGTTGGCCGCAGGGCATATTCTCCGGCAGATTTACAGACACTGAACTGTAATCTGGTGGAGGGAGATCTCTATTCAGGGATTTGTACCCCTGACCAATTTTTCTGGCTGCGTCCCTTTGCGTCTTCAAAAAGGACGAAAGCACATCAGACTTTTATTTGTAATGTCTTTCATATTGGAGCATCAGCACATCCCGGACCCGGATTAGCAGGAACCTCCGGCTATCTGGTTGCTCGCAGGCTTGCGCGGCACTGATCACATTCATTCCTCATATGCGATATCTGTTCACTTCCCACTTCGGAGGATCTGTCATGATAAAAATATACACAGCAATAAAAGCAAAACTGATAAACACAGCAATAATGAAGTATCGGAGAGTGATTCAGCTTACCATTTTATCACTACTCAGTATTTCCGTTATGAGTGCTTTAGTTGTAAGCCATTCTGTTATGGCGACAGAAGGCGGTGGTGTTGGTATCTATCCGGATGGGTTAGATAATTATCTGTCAGGCGTCTTGCCTCCGCCGGGTGTCCATGTACTGCTTTATGGTGGCAATATTCACTATAACCAACTCAGGGGAAATACTGGTTCCCGGCTTCCTGTTCCCGGTTTTAAAGTGAATGTGAGTGTTCTTGCTCCCCGGCTGGTTCTGGTCACAGATCAACAAATTATGGGGGGGCAACTGGCTTATCATACTATTGTGCCTTTACTGAGTGTGACAGCAGAAGCAGGGGGTAAACGCAGCGACAGTAAAGGGATTGGGGATATCACTTTTGGCCCGGCTCTTGGGTATCATCCGGCTCCGGATTTAGGTTATGTTATCGGTCTTGATATCAGTGCACCAACAGGCAGCTATAATCGCCATGATCCTTCCAGTCCGGGGAAAAATCACTGGGCATTTCAGCCTGTCTGGGCGATAAGCTACTTTCCGGCTTACGGTTACAATACTGACTTAAAAGTGATGTATGACTTTAATCTGAAAAATAAAAAGACCAATACAACATCCGGTCGGGCTTTTCATATAGATTATGCACTGGGCTGGGGATTCGGTAATGGTTTGGTCGCTGGGGTTGGTGGTTATGCATTCCAGCAGGTCACAAATGACAGCGGGCCTAATTCAGCGCAGGGTAAAGCGAGCGCATTTGGTCTGGGTCCTTCCGTCCGTTACGCTAATGATAAAGGCTTGCTGGTGGCCCTGAAATGGCAAAAAGACCTGATCGTGACTAATCGCCCGGCAGGCTCGCAACTCTTTTTAAAAGTCGCCCTTCCATTTTAGAAATGATTTTTCATGTTTCATCATTATCATCGCGTGCTCCAGTAAAGGAAGCTACCGGCTGACGATGAAGTCAGCCGGTAATTATGCCTATCTCTGTGTTCACTAAAATGGGGCTACATTATAGGTTATTTGTTGAACCAGTAATTGGGGCGCTGATGATAGAACCGTATATCTGGACAGCCGAGAAATCTAATCCTCCGGCATTAGCGTTGTCCAATGTGCATGACCAAGGCATAGGGATGTGCAATCCTGAAGCGTTTGCGGTCACTTTAACCAGACACCGAGGCCCTTGTTTAGTGGTAACTTTGACGGTAGCACCCGGAGTTGCTGTTCCAGAGAGGGTTATCTTATCGTTCCGGTCGCTTGAGTCCTTTTGTTTATGTACTAAGAGAGGAGCCGCAGTTTTGACGCTGAAAGACGTTTTTGCGGGATCCTGTACTTCCTCTCCGTGGGGGCGATATTGTGTAGCAGTGACGTCCCAGGTAGTTCCTACCGGGGGAATGGGATAGTTGCATCCCCAGGTACTCGTGTCAGAAATGGGGTGTATATCAGGTTGATCGGAATCTGAGCTTTCTCTGCAGTTTTGAGATTTTAGTATCGTCTTAGAATCTCCGTCCTTCTGTACAAGAAGGTGTACGGTATCGCGAGGTGTTCCCAGTCCATGGATCTGCAAGAACTCACCCCAGTCAGGCACAACTCCATCCACCCCAATCGGATCAATCGAAACCTTAAGCTCTCCGACAGTCAGGTGGTAATATCCTGTATGTGTATTGATTTGACTGCCATATCCATTGAAAGTTTGTGTGACATCCCACTGATAGGTGCCATCAATAAGCGCGGGGAATTTCTTTTTGCAATACCAACCGCCCGATTCATCGGCAGTTGCCGAGCAGCTAAAGGGGGATGCTCCTGCCGGAGTTCCTCCCTCGCGAGGTGTCACCTCGATTTTCGCACCGGGAGTCGCCCGGCCTCTAATCTCATAGGGGCCAAGGGTTTTGAAGATAATTTCGTTATCTCTGGGGGAATGCACCTTTAGCTCCGCAAGGATAGTGTATGGTGTTGAAGAGTGCGAAGAGATACCATCATTCTGAACGGCAACAATCTGAGTTATGCCGTAGGGAAGGGAGCTCGAAGTGCAAGACCAATTACCATTGTATCCCCCCTGATCTTGACTGACAGATATGTTCTCGCAGCCGGGGAGTGGATTTCCATGAGGAGATCCTTGATGTAAGGTAATGGTATTTCTGATGTCGCCAATACCGCTGAATTTTGCCTCGTCTTCATACATATAAGTCGCGTTTTCACCTTGCTGGTTGATATGTGCGAAGTTGAAGTAGAGCCAAATTTTACCTCCATCGTTATTCGGTGCCTTTTGCCAAACATTCAAACAACTATACTCAGATTCGGGGAATCCCTCCATTTCGGTGCAATTCGCTCCCGTTACCGGTATACCTAAGGATGAATCAGGGCTTGTTATCTTTGTGCGCCATTCTGAGCCAGACCAGTAATACACATGGTCCCAGCGCAGACTGAAGCGACCGGAGCCGGTTGGTGCCGGTAAGCCCTCGATCGTTACCTCCCAATCGATATACTTTTCTCTAAATGAACAACCACCAAAAAGTGCGTTCGAGTCCTCGAACGTGAAGGTATTTGTCCCGTTGGGCAGAACCGTCTGTTCTCCGCCTGTACTATACATACACGTGGAATTGCTAGGGTGGAGAGTAATAGTCTTATCGGAAAAATTTGTCATAAACATCGTCCACGTTCCGGCTGCATGTGCAGGCGCAGCATTCAACCCGAAGCCCAGAACTATGGCCATCAACCCGCCTGCCAGAATTCGCAGTAGTGTCGACATGTTGTCTCGTATTGCGGAGTTTTTTACTCCTATTGTCCGATTTTTATTCATTGTTTTACTCCTTCGTTTTCATAGCTCAGTTGACAGATGCGCCGATACTGACGAAGACGGGAAGCGAATAGGTTTCGTGCTCACTTTTGTCGGCGAATGTGGTCTTGATATGAGCGATATACCAGCCTGAATCCTCTTCAGTCGGGTAGGTGTCTTCCTGCCCGAAAACCAAAGTGGCAATGTATTTATGTTCTTTCTCTTTTCCGTATGATTGAAGCGGTAATGGGAATAAGCGGTCGCTAATGCTCGGAGTGTATTTTTGGGTTGCCGGGTCTAATTTTTCCCACATTACCTGTGCATCGGTCGGGGCTGGATAAGCGGTAAATAACACCTCGATTTCCGCATCCCCGGCACTGTCGGTATATCCCACCGCTTCTCCATAGGAGAGTGGAGATTGTTCCAGTAACTGTGGTAACACCTGCTCGCTGATGACCACATGTACTGGCTGACTTATGCTTTCACCCAGGTTATTGGTTGCTCGCAGGCGGTACCATCCTGAGTTGTTTTCGGTTGCTGGATCATCCTTTGTTCCGAACACCATCTGCACATTGTTCTGCCCTGACATTCCTACCCACCGGCCACCGGGTATAAACTTCCCGTCCGCGCTATCCGCCCACTCCCATTGCAGGGAACCTTCCTTCTCTTCGGGGTTCACATGGTTGAATAATGCTATCACTGAGTTCGAACCTATAGTCCCAGTGGTGATATAGAGCGTTTCTTCTGGTTTTGGGAACTGGCTGAATAGTATTGGTTTATCGATCTGCACACCGCGAGTGTCTGCATCTGCTGCAAACGGATTGCCGTGTTCATCGGCGCCCACGACAGCAGTGACGTTGGGTAATGTATACAGTGGTAACACGACGACTCGCCACGGGCCTATATCCGTGGCACTGGTCACCTGAAACATGGCTTCGCGCTTGTCCGTATCCGGCAAGTGTGACCACGATGACCATGCACCGCTTGCCGTTTTCCCCTGAAAGAATACGCGATACCCTGCTGCCGGTATGCCCGACGCCGCCAGAGCTTCATCCCAGGATGCGTGAACAGAGTTTTTTCCTGCGTTGTTGGCAGCAATCACTTTCAGGTTAGTTGGCATCGTGTACTTATCTGTAATCGAGCCTACAAGGCTGCTCGGCAGGTTAGCCGCTGGAAAGTGATTCTTGCCCACTAATTGGGGTGGGTTTCCAATCAACGGCAACACCGTTGCCCGCCATAATGCACCCTGTTCTACCTTTAGTTCCGCTTTTTCTGCCTGAGGATCAAGGATATCCTTGTATTTCGCACTCGACCATGATGTCCCGTCCTTCACCTCCTGCCAGAACACACGCCAACCGGATAAATCAGAATTTGATATTGAACTATCGGCTATGCTGGATCCTCCGCTTCCTCCAGACCCTCCTCCATATCGAAAGTGAGCTCTCCTCCAGCTAAGGAAAAAAGTGGCGATTATTATTGCGTATCCTATCGATACTGATTCCAACTGAAGATGTTCAATAAGAGCAATGTTATCTTCTAAAGGAGTAAAATAGATGTGTGTCGGTGTGCTCGATCCTGGCGGCTCTCCCCCAGAGATGAGCCCAATAACTACAGGGCCTCGTTGCGGATCATTAAACATTATAGGTCCACCCGAGTCTCCATACGTAGATGATCCCGTTCCAGGCCCGAAGGCTGCCCACACTTCACGTCCTCCTCTAAGCACATTAGGCTGGACTCTGTCCAGAGTCGCCCGGAACCCGTGAAAGGTATCGGGTGGAATCACCGTATTCGCGCGTCGATCACCTGAGCCGGCCCCAAAGCCAAACCCCATGATTTCAACTGGTGCAATGTTACCATCAGGGGAGATAGGCAGCCGATAGAATAGACCTAACGGTGCATATGACGTTAAGTGAAGGGGGGTACTTAAGCGTAGTGCTATGATATCACCGTCCCTCCCTTCCTCTATAAAATTGTCATACTCGATACTGATACCGTAGTCAGGATTAGCTGGTCTTCCAAGATAATTTCGACGCCAATATATTCTAATGGACAGATCTTCATTAGGATCGTCGTTATCTGGGTATACATGTAAAGCTGTCAAAACTATATGGGGACTGATGGCTATACCGGTTGCCACTCCACGGACTCTTTGATGGGTTTCCTCTTCTGTATATCTGATGATTATTCGAACTATCCAAGGATATAATTGAGGATTTATAGGAGCATGGCTCATAATAAGTTCATGATTATTCATGATAATAAGCCTCCCGTATTCTTGAAATAAAAAAGGTAAGAATAAATATTCGGAACTGGCAAGAGAGTGTTTTGTCTGTGACGAGCGGCTGGTAGCCCGTAGAAATACAATCAGGAACTCCAGCATGGCAACTTATCTGACGAGTTTGTACAGGCTGCATGATGAGTCTCGCAGCGTGAATTTTGCCCTTTACACGGGCATTCAGATAGTGAGTAGGATGCATTTTGATGTTCTCCGATCAAATAGGTTGGTCAGAGTTGGCTGATCAAAGATAAGTCCATCAAAATTTATATTAAATAAGACGTTCATATCGCCCCCTTTTTTGATGAAAATATTTAAAATAACGCGATGCTCGACTTTAACATCCTATAACGTTGGATTGTTGAAGCCAGTCGCGTTGACTTTTACCTTGTTTAAAATTAGCAAAAATACCCAACGTGTGGGAAAGCAGT
>NZ_CAWQJR010000123.1:0-1702 GCF_963894935.1 Xenorhabdus sp. PB61.4 | reverse complement strand
GAATTAAGCATCCGTTGACTTGAATAAACATAAGAGTATTATTTTTTGGGTCTAATTCAAATTACTATAATGTAGTTTAGTTTTATTATTACTTTCCATTAGTAATGATTTGGAAAGGGATTTGTCGAGCTTAAAATCTGGTTTATGTGACTTTTATCCGCAGCAATTGAATATAATCATTCGTATAGGAGGTGATTATTTATGAAGTGGTATGTTACTGAATCATTAGAAATACATAATAAAGTTATCCCCGAAAAAGAAATTAATATTGGAGCTGGATTTGGTCCAACAGGAATTCCACATATAGGGACGCTTTGTGAAATTATCCGGACTGGCTTAGTTAAAAAAGAACTAACTAATTTAGGAAGGAAAAATAATTTTTACCTTATTTCAGATGATTTGGATCCATTTAGGAAAATACCGTCTAACGTACCTAATCCAGAAAAGTTAAAGGACTATCTGGGGCTGCCGGTAAACAAAGTTCCAGATCCATTTGGGGTTTTCTCTTCATTCTCAGAAATGGCAGAAACTCGATTGTTAGAGCTTGCTAAAGAATATGGTATAGACTGTAATATCATAAAAAATTCGCTGGCTTATAAAAATGGTGATTATAATGATTCAATTAAGTTATTTCTGAAAAAATTTACTGCTATAAATCAAATATGCAAAGAATCTACCGGGTTTTTGAGGCAGCGAACATATAATATAATAATGCCTATTTCCGAAAGAACCGGGAAAGTACTTGAGCATATCATCATAACAAATGTAGATCCTGATAGTGGTGAGATAAGTTATTATATACCATCAGATGAAATTGTGAATAAACCCGGGTATGAATATGGTGTAGAACTTCAGGAACTTTATCAAGGTGAATTATTTGATCAGGAACAAACAATTTCAGTATTAAACGGAAAATCCAAACTTCAATGGAAAGCTGACTGGAGCATGCGATTACTGCATAGAAACATCCACTTTGAAATGCATGGGGAAGATCTGATAGATTCAGCTACAGTTGTTCGTCAGATTTTCAGTGTCTTAAATCGACCTAGCCCTCGTCTTTACAAATATGGGTTGTTTCTTGATTCTTCAGGAAAAAAAATATCTAAATCAAAAGGAAATGGTTTTTCTCTGCAAGATGCCAAAAGTCTTCTGACACGAGAAGCTATCCAGGTTTTTTTATCAAAAGACCCTAAAAAATCCACTAAATTTTATATAGAGCAATCCCCCAGATTAAATGATCAAGTTAATGTTTTGAAAAAAAACAAAAAGCGCCTCTCTTTTCTTAAGATTTCCAGAATATTAAAAGCATCAAATCCTATAACTCTTCTCTCAGCAAAGAAATTTCTTGATTTATACCTAATCGATGGAGAAGTGATATCAGAAGAGGAATTAACTATAAGTTACAATTATTATTTGAAAACCAATAAAAATCGTTACGCTGGTTTAGCAACAGATAAAGAAAGACAGTACTTTTCTAGTATTACAAACTTAATGAAAAAAGAAATATATTTTAATAAAGAAGAGGTATTCAAATTGATATTTGATACCTATGAAAACATCTTTCCAGAAAAAAATAGCGCACAAATATGGAATTTACTGTATAGAGGGTTGTTTGGCGATATCTGTGGCCCTAGAATTAAAACTTGGATAGAGTTAAATGATGGAAAAGATATTATTGACTGTTTTAGTAATCCATATATAC
>NZ_CAWQJR010000122.1:0-1794 GCF_963894935.1 Xenorhabdus sp. PB61.4 | reverse complement strand
ATCGCGGTCAGCCTGATTGAACGGTTGCGCTGCCGGGGATACGCACTGGATGTACGTAGCGTCTTTTCAGCACCACGACTTACAGATATGGCGCAGACAATACAGACCCAGGAAAACATACCTGATTCTGTGGTACCACCCAATCGCATTTCTGCTGATTGTACTGTCATTACGCCTGATCTCTTACCCTTAGTGACACTGTCACAAGAAGAAATTGATATTATTGTTGCAACTGTTCCCGATGGCGCCGCCAACGTACAGGATATCTATCCCCTATCCCCTTTACAGGAAGGTATTCTGTTCCATCACCAGTTACAGGAAAGTGGTGATGCTTACCTGTCAAACAGCATACTGGCTTTTAATACCCGCGCGCGTCTGGAGGATTTCCTTGCGGCGCTGCAACAGGTCATCGATCGCCATGATATTTTGCGGACGGCTTTTTACTGGAAAGGCCTTAGCCAACCTGTACAGGTGGTCTGGCGACAGGCGAAGTTGTTTGTAATACCGTTCATTCCTACATCAGCAGAGAATATCCCGGCACAATTACAGGCAAATATGCCGTGTCGGTTGGATATCAGTCAGGCTCCGTTGTTCGCTGCCAGTACCACCTATGATCCGGACAGTGACGAATGGCTGTTAACGCTGAATTACCATCATCTGGTCAGCGACCATGTGACACTGGAATTAATCATAGATGAAATCCAGCAAGTCTTACAGGGACGAGGGGAATCCCTGCCTGCGCCACTGCCGTATCGCAACTTTATTGCCCAGACGCTGAGCGTACCCGCTTCAGTGCACGAGAATTACTTCCGTCAGCGACTGGCCGGGGTTGATGAACCCACTGCCCCGTTTGGCTTACTGAATGTACAGGGCGACGGACAGGCTATTACAGAAGCCCGCTTGCAGCTGGATAGCATGCTGGCTGATACCCTGCGCACACTGGCCCGCCAGCTGGGGATCAGCCCGAGTGTGCTGTTCCATGTCGCCTGGGCACAGGTGCTGGCCCACACCAGCGGACGTGATGACGTGGTCTTCGGCACGGTGTTGTCGGGACGATTGCAAGGCACCACAGGGGCCGATCAGGTGATGGGGATGTTTATCAATACCCTGCCGATCAGGATATCCCTGAGCACTCAGAATGTACGGGAAGCCGTACTAGCCACGTCGCGGGATTTAGCTGCCTTACTGGAACATGAACAGGCGCCATTGGCACTGGCGCAACGGTGCAGCGGAGTGAGCCCGCCCTTGCCTCTGTTCAGCGTTCTGCTCAATTACCGGCACAGTCCGTCAGACACGGGTGAAAATCCCGGTTGGGTAGGCATGCGTGTATTGCAGTCTGAGGAGCGGACGAACTATCCTATTGCGCTCTCAGTGGATGATCACGGAAACGGTTTCACGCTGACTGCTCAGACCGTGGACGGGATTGCTCCTGATAGAGTCGTGCATTATCTGCTCATTACTCTCAGTGAGCTGGCTGATGCACTGACCGCTGACGTTCAGCAACCGGTACTCAGCTTATCCATCCTGCCGGCTTCCGAGCGTCAGCAATTACTGGTGGATTTCAATGCCACGCAAGCTGACTTTCCGCAGGATGCCCTCATCCATGAACTGTTTGAACAGCAAGTGGCTCAAACGCCGGAAGCTATTGCTGTCGTCTGTGAAGGGCAAACACTGAGTTATGAACAACTTAACCGTCAGGCTAATCAACTGGCCCATTATTTGATTGGATTGGGGATACAACCGGATGATCGGGTGGCTATCTGTGTCGAGCGCAGCCCGGCATTGATCGTCTGC
>NZ_CAWQJR010000121.1:0-1802 GCF_963894935.1 Xenorhabdus sp. PB61.4 | reverse complement strand
GCTATAACGAATTGAATTAATAATGATAATTATGAGGTAAAACATGGCGAATTCTATTTATGTGACAATTAAAGGTAAACTTCAAGGTCTAATTTCTCAAGGGTGTTCTACATTAGATTCTATTGGTAATAAATATCAATTAGGACATGAAGATCAAATTTTTGTATTACAATTTAATCACGGAGTTGCAAGAGCGCAAAATGTTGCTCATCAGCCAGTTAAATTTGTTAAACCACTTGATAAATCATCACCATTGTTATTAATGGCAGTTGCAAACAATGAAGAGCTTGATTTAGTATTTGATTTTTATCGTACCTCACAAGCAGGAGGTCAAGAGCGATATTATTCTGTTACATTAAGAAATGCAAAATTATTAAATGTTAATGTTCAATATCCGCACTCTGTCGATCATGCTGATAGGCAACCGGAAGAAGTTGTCGCAGTTCAATATAAAGATATTGTTTGTCAGCATCATATAGCAGGCACATCAGGCTATTGTATTTGGGAAGAAACTGTTTATTGAATATATAATTAATATTGATATAAAAACCAATTATAATAGGTGGTAATTAAAATGCGATCGGATAGTCTTATATCACTGTTGCAGAATGAATTTGATGAATATACTCTACCAAATTTTTATACTTCAAAAAGTCTTGGTACACTACCTAATTCCGAAGGAAATATCGATTTCCAAGCAATTGCAGATGCATTAGATTGCCACCGTGATTTTTATGGTGCGGGTATTATTTATGCTGATGGAAAACTAAGGCCTTATTTGGTTAGGCCATCGAAAAGACGTGGAAATCAGACGACTTCTGAGTTAACACATATTATTATTTATAATACGGAACTCACTATTGCACCAGAAGCAGAATTGAAAAAAACAGTTTCTGAACCTAGTCTGATGATAGAGATTGGATCAACAGCTCTGGCGTGTGGTGGAGCTGTATTATCGGGGATAGGTTTATCCGGTTCAACAGCAGCAGTCCCATTTACAGGAGGAGGAACTACACCTTTAGCAATATTGTCATATAGCGGTTTAGTTGCATCAGGTGCTCAATGTGTCAATGGTGGATATAGAATTTATAATCTCACTGTGGGAGGACAAGAAGGCATAGAACATGTTGCTTGGTTGGACTCACAAGATTGGTATGTCACAACTTCAACCATAATGGATATGATCTCTCTTACCTCTGGTGCAGCAGCTCTGAAGGAGTCATATAGCGCATATAAGATAATGAAAGCGACTTCTCCCCGTAATGCATCAGAATGGCTAAAAAACATGCCAAGACATGAAAGAAAGCGGCTGACCGAAGAGATTATACGTCATAACAATCCTGGAATATCTAATCAGGCAATTAAGCAAGCAATAGCACAAGGGAAATACATCAAACATTATCCTACAGAAATGATACAAAATACATTGAGACATCATTTACGCGACTCTCTGGCAGCGGCAGGTGGGTTTATTGGTAGTGGAATGTCAGGGACAATCCGAAATCCAGAAAATATAATTACATCAGGTAAATATATTATTGGTACCATTCATTCTATTACTTACGAAAATTCAGCAAGTTATTTACCAAAGAGATTTTAATAACTCTATACATTAAGAAAGTAACGCCATGAAAACAAAAGAATTTATTTTTAATGTGGGATTTAAAAAACTCTTACATGAAACGAAAGAGTTAGAAGAAAAACTAAAAAAATCTGATCCAGAATTGGAAAATATAACTTTAGATGATCAAAGTTATAAAAGGTATTTTTATTTCCCTGCTAGATTTAAGATAGTACTTATC
>NZ_CAWQJR010000120.1:0-1803 GCF_963894935.1 Xenorhabdus sp. PB61.4 | reverse complement strand
TATAAAAACGGTTTTTTTCCTGACTTAAAATCTTCTTTTGATTCAAATGAATTTCTTAAATGAAAATTATCTTTACTTCGAGGATTATTTTTACAATTTGAATTTTTACCATCAAAAATACAAACTAGTTTTGCATTATTAGCATAGGTTGCGTTATATTCTAATATTTTTCTATATATGCTTCCTTTTCTATTTTCGTTTGGCTCAACATTTAAAGTGGAATAATCTTCTGGTTTTAAACTGATGCTGACTTGATCTTTTATTTCTTTATGCTTGGATTTTTTGGGTTTTTTGTATTCTTGTTCTGCATTTATATTATAGTTATCATCTTTACCTAAATTTTTAAGATAAATATTAGTATTTATAATGCATGACCATAGTCCATTCTCACCTGTTTTTATCAATTCGTTATTATTTAACCCAGCGCATAATTTATCCTGTGTATATTTTTCTTCACCATACTTAGGGTTAGCGCTTAATGACAATATTATTTCAGAACCAGGGGCGGCGTATCCACGTATGGTAAAGTTTTTGGTTAGAACTATTGATTTATCTGATGGATAAATAATATAAAATTCTTGCTTTGTATTTGGTATTTTTGCTTTTATGGTATCACTCTCCCATGATGTATTATCTTTCTTTAACTCTTCAGCTGTAATAGTAATTTCATATTCATTGTTTTCTTTGATTTTTTTAGTAAAATAGGAATCATATGGGATATCACATTTCCATTTTCTATCTAAGCCTACCTTACATTTAGTATTTTTTTCATCTTCGTGATTAATGGAGTAACGAAGATTGATCTCAGTAGATAGACGACCAAATCCCTCTACAGGTATGCTTTTTCTCCTTTTACTTAATTTTGCACCCCAATCCGGATTGTCGATCCATATTTTTTTCATGTATTGAGAAAACCAACTTCCTAGGTTTCTTTTGCGACTCAAAGGGGTATCAAAATTTTTTCCTGTAACATCTGGTTTATATTTTCCTGTAACATCTGAAGCAAAAAAGAATGGGCGAACTTTATTGCTATCTTTAACTTTAAGAGTATCTTTTGTTGTGGATGCAACACCGATGATTGTATCATGCCAAATAACCGGGCCACCAGAGTCTCCAGATTGTGCAATTCCTGGCTTTAAATCTTCATTTTCTTTTATAAGAAACCCATAATTTTGTTGATAATCTATGGCCTTAGTGACAATATTAACATCAGCTCTATACTGTTTTTCTTCTGCATTTTTTGTCTGCTTTCCTGTTGTTGGTTCAATTCCCAAATTACCATAGCCATATATAGAAGCGTTATAATAATCCTTGTCTATTTTTTCATAAGCTTCATCATAGTTAAAGAAACGACGAACATGACCATAATTAGCTAAATTAGTAGGATTATCTAATTTTATTATTGCAAAATCTGAGGCTATAGGGTATCGAATGAAATTTCTATATGATGCAGTGCCAATTACTTTTTTTTCATAATTTTCAATCGAATATGTTTTAATGTTTTCATGGTCACCCTTGCAATGTGCTGCTGTCAAAACATAGCTCGGAGAGATCTGCGAACCACTACATGAAAAGATATATTTCCCTGATTCATCTTTAGCACGAATATTCACAACCCAAGGTTTGCATTTACTATTGTTACTCTCAATACAGCTTTCCTCTCCTCCAGCAATTGTTTCTATTGGGTGAGGATTCAATACAGTATCTGAAAATACATTTATACTGTAAGGTAATAATAAGAGGGTGAGAAACACTTTAAATATAATCATAACAGCCTCCTGAATGGGAGATTAATTATTTTTT
>NZ_CAWQJR010000119.1:0-1823 GCF_963894935.1 Xenorhabdus sp. PB61.4 | reverse complement strand
TCCTGCGGGCCTTACCTATTCGGGAAGGGAAAATTCACGGTATCGGCGGAACAGTTTATCAGCCATGAACTGCACTCTACGGCACAGGTATCCTATAAAATCCAGCCAGCGTATGGCGCTTCTTCAGTAAACTACTTACATTTACATTTTAACCACCATTCAATAAATATTAGGCCTTATATTAAAAGGCCACCATGTTGTGCAACCATAACGTCAATCGAGGATGCTCAAATTATACCTGATGGAAAATATGACATATCCGGTTTAGTTAATACTCAAATTCCAAATGAGGTTAAAAAAATTAAAGTATCAATTTCTAGTTTTGATGATCCTGACTACACTCATCCTTCTGAACCAACGAAAGAGTATACACCTGATGTTGATCTTAATTCCGGCACATGGAGCCTTAAAGGTTTAACCGCAAAATGTTTTAATTACTATAAAGCATCTGTGTTTTGTAACCAGAATAGGGAAGAAGAAAATAATCTCCCCGGAAAAAAAGAAATTAAATTTAGTGTAGCTCGTTGTCCGGTAAAAATCACAAAACCTGTTATGCATGAATTTATTACTTCAACAGACGACAATCCTAAACAGATTGTCATTGAAGGGAAAGTAACAGAAAAAACACCTCTTGATGTAATTGCAAACTACTATTCAAATGGTGAACATATCCTCCCAATTCTTTCTCGCATTGGAAATAACTGGCAAACCAAAATTAGTGATGCCCCTGCCGGTTTTATACAAATTAAAGCTAAAAATACAGGAACACCAAATGTTCCCATTAAAAATAGCAATGACGAAGTCACTATACTGAAATCAAAAGAGTTCTCTGTAAAATATGAAATCGTCGATAATGTATTTATCCACATTTATGGAACCTCCCTACCTAATAATGATAAAAAAATTAGTGACTTCAAAGAAACCATCCACCCTAAAATAATATTATCTGATGGTGTAAAATCGGAAGAAATAACTCCTGATGAAAAAGGAAATTGGAGTTCAGACAATGAGTATTATGCTAGACGAGGGGTGTATCTTTTTACTATCCATGAAACATCTGATAATGAAAATTATCCAGCAAGGAAAGATAAAACACTGGAATGCACTGGAGGTAATGACCATATGACCTGTATTGAAAAAAACAATTAATCTCCCCATTCAGGAGGCTGTTATGATTATATTTACAGTATTTTTTTCTCCTCTCATTATTAACTTACAGTGTAAATGTATTTTCAGATACTGTATTGAACCACCACCCAATAGAAAAAATTACTGGAGGAGAAGCCTATAATTTAATGATACAAGAAGCAAAAAACTGGTGAACCTATCGAATGGCACTTTACCATGCCAATGCGGATTATCGAGCCGCAAAAAAACGCTCACTACCGGATAAACAGCGGCATATCAATTCAAGGAGAAGGTACTCCCGGCCAACTGATCCTTATCGCCAGTTCAAAATCGTTTCTACCGCCAAAAGAAACCGTCCTGCCGGCTTCATCTGGCACACTGATTTGTCAGACCACAGTGGTGCCAACGGTAAATGGGTATGCCCAAATAACCCAGTCATGGCGGTAAAACAGGCAGGAAGATTCTCCCTTTATGCAGCCCAATATCAAGAACTGCACTCTACGGTACAAGTATCCTATAAAATCCAGTCAGCGAATGGAATTTATACGCGTCAGGCGCTGCTATCGTTGGTACTGAATGAAAATGTTGTTATAAATTAATTCTGAAATAATTAATTAACATAAATAAGCAGTTACAAATATTATGGCTAAGGAAATTACACCTTAACTATAAGGTTATTCTCCGCCAAATACTTT
>NZ_CAWQJR010000118.1:0-1876 GCF_963894935.1 Xenorhabdus sp. PB61.4 | reverse complement strand
TCAACTAACTTGTCCATGGCCTGTTCCTCCCCGGAGTCGTTTTAGGCTTTCACCAAAACTTTGCTCCTGGAACAGGCCTCTCGTCAATTTCTTATCCAGAATTCAGGTTAACTATTATGCGGGTAAAAGAGGTAAGAATGCGCCTCAACCCTATTTTTCCTCATCCGAAAGACTTACTCCTTACAGAATGAGTGAGGAAGTACTGAATACCTCAATGGATAATATTTCTCATCTGTTGAAAGGAAAGCTGAAGTTTGGTGAAGGCCAAGCCCTTGAACTGGCTAGAAACGAATATATCAGCCGCTATGGTGAAATAATGCCATCATCAATAGTGCGTTTCGGTGCGCCTTATGAAGGTTTTATGAATAAAATTAATGTTACTTCATATACGGCACAATATCGTTTTAATCCAGAAGGTAATTATCTGGTCGATTTAAAAGCTAATGCATTTTATAGCCAGGCTGTGAGCCATATTAATAGCTCAAGCCCTTTATCAGGAATAACAGTAGACCGTACTTATAGTCAGACAGATAAATGGGGAGTAGGTATTAATAATACATCAGAGATCCTGTTTCCTTATGGGGATCTTTCGTTTACCTATGGCGCATCTTACACGTATGAAACTACTGGTTATCCGAAGAATGAGACCTATGACGTGCTTAAGAGCGGTTCTTTTAGGGAAGGATGGCGTAATGATTATAATATTTTTGTTAATGCCGAATGGAAGCCTCTGGATTGGCTGACCTTTGATGGTGGTTTGCGTTATTCATATTTTAAGTCTCATGATAATAATCCTATATTTCCAGATACTTTTGATGAGAATTATAAACCGAAGGTAGTGATTGATCCGGTGACCTACGGAGAGGGATTAGAACGTACTGCCGGTGGTTGGTCTCCGATTATCAATATGACCATTGAGCCTTTAGAAGGTCTTCAATTCTATGGCAAGTATGGCTCTGCTATCCGGTTACCAAGCCTGTTTGAAACAACTAAAGGCTGGTCTCAGACTCCGAATACAAACCTCCTGTTATCACCTGAGCGTTCCCTGTCATGGGAAGTCGGGGTCAATGTATTGAAGAATGATCTGTTGATGGATGGCGATAAATTCCGTACTAAACTGAGCTATTTTGATACACAGGTTAAAGATTATCTGACCCGAATAAACAACGCAAAACGTGGTCAGTATGAGACTCAGCTTACAATGATCAATGTTGATAAAGCGGAGTGGCGTGGTTTAGAGCTTTCATCAAGTTATGATGTGGGTGTGGCCTATGCTGAATTAGGCTGGTCATATTACACACACACGCTATTTTGTTTAACACCGGAACAGGCAAGCATTAATCCTAAAATGCGCTGTAATCCGGGAGGTATTCCGGACAGCTATGTTGTGAACCATATCCAGCCGAAGAATAGTTATACAGTGACATTGGGTGGACGTGCTTTTGATCAGGACTTGGACATGGGAGCAACGCTAAGTTACTTTGGCAGCCGGCCTAGTGTAGGGCTGAGTGATGTTAAAGGACAGCGTTCCGGAAGTGTTTTGGTTCACGTTGAATGGGAACCTTACACAACCGTTGACCTGTTTGTGAAATATAAAGTTAATAAAAACATCCGGATTCAGGCAGGTATTGATAACGTGACTGATGTCTATTACCTTGATCCGTTAGCAATGGGATTAATGCCGGGACCGGGACGTACTTTCAGAACGAATGTGACTGTTAAGTTTTAATTACAATCGTTGTGAACGCCTGACTGAAATGCCTATTCCCGCTGGAACAGCCAGAATCAGCTTATCGGGCTACAGACCCCGGGCGGCCAGCAGTGGGACTATCGCTACGATGCGTTCGGGCGGCGCACGGAGAAGGTGTGTGAACAG
>NZ_CAWQJR010000117.1:0-1880 GCF_963894935.1 Xenorhabdus sp. PB61.4 | reverse complement strand
CGGTTGAGTAGGCCGCGGGAACTGCCCCCGCAGCCTCTCGCAGAACGGTACGTGAGCCTCTCGACTCATACCGCTCCCATCAGGCAAACACACCTGTCATTCCTGCCCGCCAATGGGCAAACAACCCCTTATGCTCCTTTGCGATCCTTTGAAGAAGTTTTGAGGCTTGGGTTTTGTGTCTGCTCAGTGCCTTGAACTTTCGTCTAACCCAGCGCACCAGCGCTTTGTTGAGCTGCCTGAAAACCTTATACAGTTCCGATCGACAAAATTGGCCATAATAGTTCAACCAGCCATTTATCATGGGGTTTAGCCAGTTTGCCATCTGTATCAGGTTCAGTTCTGTCCGCATTCGGATCTTCAACTTACGGATTTTGAATCTCATGGCCTTTTGGGCCGCTTTGCTGACTGCCGGTGTAAAACTCACAAACAAACTGTTTCTTTTACGATTCTTGACCAACCTGGGTCTGAAGGTATATCCCAGAAAATCAAAACTGGTCTGTTCATATTTTCCCTTTCGTTCAACGTCCTTACAGTAAGCAATCCGGGTTTTGTCCGGATGCAGTACCAGTCCACACTCCCTGAAACGTTGTTCCAGCATTTGCCAGATTTCTCTGGCCTGCGCTTCACTCTGGCAGTGAACCAGTCCATCATCTGCATAGCGACACCACTTCATCCGGGGATAATATTTCTGCATCCATTTGTCGAAAACGTAGTGCAGAAATAAATTTGCCAGTATCGGACTAATCACGCCACCTTGCGGTGTCCCTTTCTCTCGGAATAGCACTTCACCATGACATTCCATCGGTACCGTTAGCCAGCGTTCGATGTACAGGCAGATCCACGGGCTGTTTGTGTGTTTTCTCACCGCTTTCATGAGTAAATCATGGGGAATATGGTCAAACAAGCCCTTAATATCGAACTCCAATACCCAATCCTGCTGCCAGCATCGCTGCCTTGTGACTCGGATGGCATCAATCGCCGATTTATTCGGGCGGTAGCCATAAGAATCCGGCAGAAAATGAGGTTCAACAAGCGGTTCGAAATGAAGCCTGACCACCATTTGCGCCACACGATCCGCTACCGTAGGAATACCCAGCAGGCGTTCACCTCCCGACTTCTTGGGAATAGCGACACCTTTCACCGGAGGCGGATAATAACTACCTGATGACAGGCGGTTCCAGAGTTTATACAAATTCCCTTTTAGGTTTGATTCAAAATCCGCTAGGGTCTGACCATCCACGCCTGCCGCACCTTGATTGGCCTTAACCAATAACCAGGCACGGTACACATCCCTTTTCTCAATGACAAACGGTTTTGCCTTAACCGCCGTATCTCCTCCTGCCTGACAGTTGGATACCGGGTAAGGCTGCCTGACGTGACCCCTTCGCTCCACATTCATTACAAATATTTCCTCACTACTACGAGTCACTCCGCCCCTGTATCACGCTTCGGTACTCTCATACTTGTCAATTCAGTGACTTGTATTTCTTCCTTTACATCGTGATGACAGGTTCCCGCAGTTCCCAGAAAGAGCCCGATACAAAGTCACGCCTACTCTACGCCGGACACCACCTGCGCAGCATTCGGAGTCCACTCACAGATTTATCCCGGAAGATAGAAACGCCCCCGGTTTTGATGTCACTTCTCTTCTTTACGACGCGTCCACATAGGTTCGGTTTTACTCGTCTCTTTGTACCCTACCTGCTGAACTTTTTTTTTGTTCATGCTTTGACCTCAACGCTCACAACCACCGCTCTTTACGGCAGCCGCTTGAGGTGGTTTGAAGCCAGCTCCCGACAGCGGACTTCGGTGGGCCGACCACCATCTCTTCCTGAGCTTATGCTACATACTGCTGCATTCCCTATGCTGCTAGTTTGTAT
>NZ_CAWQJR010000116.1:0-1930 GCF_963894935.1 Xenorhabdus sp. PB61.4 | reverse complement strand
CTTTCCCACACGTTGGGTATTTTTGCTAATTTTAAACAAGGTAAAAGTCAACGCGACTGGCTTCAACAATCCAACGTTATAGGATGTTAAAGTCGAGCATCGCGTTAATATTAATAAAATTAAATGGTAATAATACAGGCAAAAAAATGATTTATTAGCCAATGTGGGCAAAAAAAGTGCAAATCATATAGGGTGTAATCAATGATAGATGATAATAATCACTAATTTTGAAATTAGTTTGAAATATTGCTCTGCTTTTCGGTTTGTTGCTTGCCTTTTAACGCTATAAAAGTTTTACTTGTGGGCAGTTGTTGGCGATTCTACCTGTTATTACCACTATCATTTTGTATCTTACAAGTATCAGTAAATATGATACTAATCACTGACTGTTTCATCAGGATTCAGTTTCGCCAGTGAAAATTCAAGTGCTTGCAATATTTCCTATTGTATATGCAATTCTTTTAGCAACAATAATGTAACAATCATTATGACACATCGTTTATCATCTAAGGATATTTGGGCATTAGGCTTTATGACCTTTGCCCTGTTTGTTGGTGCGGGAAATATCATTTTCCCACCTATGGTTGGCTTACAGGCGGGTGAACATGTTTGGGTCGCTGCTGCTGGTTTTTTGCTTACGGCTGTAGGTTTGCCTGTTATTACTGTTATTGCCCTGGCGAAAGTCGGTGGCGGTATTGAAGCGCTGAGTTCTCCTATCGGTAAAACAGCGGGTTTAATACTGGCAACGATCTGCTATTTGGCTGTTGGTCCGTTATTCGCAACGCCGAGGACAGCAACAGTTTCTTTTGAAGTAGGTATTGCTCCGTTAACAGGTTCAGGCGACCTTCCACTTTTTATCTATAGCGTCATTTATTTTTTGCTGGTGATTTTGGTTTCGCTATATCCGAGCAAATTACTGGATAGCGTCGGGCATGTGCTGGCACCAATCAAAATAGCGGCATTGGTGATTCTTGGAGGGGCTGCTGTACTATGGCCTGCAGGGCACCCTATTCCTGCCATTGAGACTTATCAGGAGATTCCGTTATCAAATGGCTTTGTGAATGGCTATCTGACAATGGATACTCTGGCGGCGATGGTATTTGGTATTGTTATTGTTAATGCTGCACGCTCTAGAGGGGTGGAATCATCTTCATTACTGACACGTTATACGATGTGGGCAGGTTTGATCGCAGGGCTTTGTCTGACGCTGGTTTACCTTTCTTTATTCAAACTGGGAGAAGGCAGTGGCGATTTAGTACCAACAGCTGACAATGGCGCGGCTATTCTGCATGCCTATGTTCAGAATGTTTTTGGTAACTATGGTAGTTTCTTCCTTGCGATACTGATCTTTATTGCTTGTATGGTAACTGCAATAGGCTTAACTTGTGCCTGTGCAGAATTTTTCAGCCGTTATCTGTCACTTTCTTATCGCACTCTGGTCTTACTGTTGGGGCTCTTTTCCATGTTGGTTTCCAATCTGGGGCTGAGCCATCTGATTACGTTTTCAATTCCGGTACTTACGGCAATTTATCCTCCTTGTATTGCGCTGATATTGCTGAGTTTTACTAACCGCTGGTGGCATAATTTTACCCGTATTCTGGCCCCTGCTATGCTGGTAAGCCTGATGTTTGGGATTCTGGATGCCATTAAATCATCTCATTACCTGTCACATTTGCTGCCAGAGTGGGCCACTCATCTGCCTTTAGCAGATAAAGGTCTGGCATGGTTAATACCAACTCTGCTGTCAGTGGTTGTATTTGCTCTTTATGATCGCATTGCGGGAGAAGCCAAACTCCCAAAGCATGAAATCCAGCAGGGATAAAGCTGATTATTATATTTTGATGTTTTTGTAGTAATAAGAAAATGAAACACCACAGCATGGATTTATGCTGTGGTGTTTTTGTTGTTCATTTTTTCACTAAAATAATTG
>NZ_CAWQJR010000115.1:0-1953 GCF_963894935.1 Xenorhabdus sp. PB61.4 | reverse complement strand
CGACCACCGAGATCTACACTTCTAGCTTCGTCGGCAGCGTCAGTGTGTATAAGAGACAGATATTAAAGTAACCATCATAAATGAATAGCAATATTGATAATTTTTGATAGGAAATAAGTGGAGTTGAGATTCAGCCCTTATTTGTTATTTTCATCACTATTTTATCTTGAATGTGACCATTTATTAAGTCACTGAGTTAAATAATCAAAAAATTATAGGTTATAGCAAAATATTAGTTTGGATTCATTTTTGGCTGCTTTGTCGACTTGAGTTGAATAACCGCCAGATGATTTTAATTACTCAATCATCCGGCGGGAATTAATTGTGTCTATTTATGGTATGAAGGAATTGATATGATCTCTGTATAACACAGGAGAATACCAAGCTTATTCCTTAACCCCTTCTACAGAAAGGATTAACTCCACTTCCTGAGATTTTGGCCCTAAGTCGGTTTTAATATTGAAGTCTTTCAATTTAATTTTACCGTTCGCTTCAAATCCGGCGCGATAACCACCCCACGGATCTTTACCTTCTCCCATCAGCTTCGCTTGTAGTGTGACTGGTTTGGTTACTCCATTGAGTGTCAGTTCACCGATAACTTTGTACTGTTCACCCACTTTTTCCACTTTGGTTGAGGTAAATTTGGCTTCCGGGTATTTTGCTGTGTTTAAAAAATCAGCACTACGTAAGTGTTTATCACGTTCAGCATGGTTGGTATCTATACTGTCAGTTTTAATGGTGACACTAACTTTATCAGCAGTCGGATTTTGGCTATCGAAGGTAAAATCACCATCAAATTTTTTGAAATTACCATAAACCCAGCTCATACCTAAATGCTGAATACGGAACTCAATAAAAGCGTGTTGGCCGGCAGTATCAATTTTATAGTTGGATGCCATTGCTGAGCTTGCACCCATAAATAAAACACCCGCAGTCAGGCCGATTAACGTCTTTTTCAACATAATGATTCTCCAAAATTTATTTTGTGTCTGGCGGGAAACCAAACATTCTTTTTAGCGTACTATCACGATCAATAAAGTGATGTTTTAAAGCAGCAAGCCCATGCAAAAGGGAAAGTACAACAATCAGCCAGGCAAGATATAAGTGGATAATACCCGCGGTATCTGCTTGTACTCCTTGTCTTGCCAGTGTGGCAGGGATTTCAAACCAGCCAAAAACACTGATGGGTTGACCATCAGCGGTGGAAATAAAGTACCCGCTGAATAAAATGCCAAACAGGATGATATAAAGGGTGAGATGAGCCAGTTTTGCACTGATCCGAGTAAGCTGGCTGTAACTGCTCAGAGGTTTTGGTGGGGGTGAAATAAATCGCCAGATAACACGAATGACCATGACGATAAAAATCATAAACCCAATGCTTTTATGCAATTCAGGTGCACTATGATACCAGCTATCATAATAGCTTAATGTCACCATCCATAACCCCAGCATGAACATTCCATAAACAGCAAGAGCAATTAACCAGTGGATCAAAACAGAGACATGACCAAATTGTCTGGAAGTGTTTTTTAATAGCATATCGTTTCCTTATTTTTGATCACTAAAAAAAATACAATCGACTAACACAGGATATAAACATAAATGAAAATCCCAAGCATTATAATAGATGAAAGTCTGGTACAGTTTCTGTGAATTTCAGACAAATAATTTGTTTAAGAATATCAAAATTTATCAATAATGAATTTAATGAGTTCCTTTTCTTATTGGATAAAATAAAATGGAATAAATATATTCATCTTAGATATATAAAAATAAGTTAAATTAATTAAGCGAGATTTCGTATTTATGAATTCGGTTTATTAATTAAAGTTGTTACTAAGGATAAATAAGCTTTCATAATAACGATACACTCATTTTTTTCATTCCCGGTTGTTGCCCTAATGAAAATGCAATCATAAATTCTTCAACGCACGCTAAGAGTTGCCACATATA
>NZ_CAWQJR010000114.1:0-1997 GCF_963894935.1 Xenorhabdus sp. PB61.4 | reverse complement strand
TTATAAATCTTTTCATTATCCTAAACACCAAAGCTTTATCAGAATAATATTTTAGATATAGATCACATTATTGGTCATAAAAAACCTTTATTAAACTTACGATCACTTTCTCAAAAATAGAATAAATCATAAGATCAGCCTTTACTGTTTGATAGATATACAATAGAAATATAGTCACAAAAAATAGCCAAGGCCACAATATGTCAAACAGGGAAAATCAGATACTGCAAATACTAAAGAGGGATCCTTTTATACAACAGCAAGAAATTGCAGATATTCTTGGTATTAGCCGTTCCTGTGTTGCAGGGCATATTATGAACCTAAGTAAAAAAGGCTATATAAAAGGGAAGGGTTATATTCTTGCCAGTGATGTTTATGCTGTTACTATTGGAGCAGCCAATATAGATATAACCAGTTATTCCTTTGATAAATTAGTATATAATGATTCCAACCCAGGGAAAATCATTTCCACCCCCGGTGGGGTAGGAAGAAATATTGCACAAAACATTGCTGCATTAAAAAATGAAAGCTATTTAATTTCTGTTGTTGGTAATGACCAACATGGTAAAATATTATCAGAGAAAACAAAATTATCAGGTGTTAATACTAAATACCTACATAAACTGGATGATGAAAAAACATCAGTCTGTAATTCATTTATTGATGAAAATGGAAAATGTATTATTTCGATAAATGATATGGGCATTCTTGATAAACTTAATCCATCATTACTCTCTCAATCCAAGAAATTGATTCAGAGTGCCAGTGTACTGGTTATTGATTGTAACTTATCTCATGAATCATTAGAGTGGATATTTCTTAATTCCAATAATGTCCCGATTTTTGTTGATACAGTTTCTACATTCAAAGCATCTAATATCCGCCACTGGCTACCTTATATTCATACACTGAAGCCTAATCGTTCTGAAGCTGAGATGTTAAGTGGTATCAAAATTGAAACACTGGAAGATGCTACTCTCGCTGCTTCTTGGTTTCACCAGCAAGGTGTTCAACGGATAATTTTGAGTATGGATGCAGAAGGTGTCTATTACAGTGAACTAGATAATAAATCCGGTTACTCACGCGCATTAAAAAATAACATTGTTAATGCCAATGGTGCTGGTGACGTTATGATGGCAGGACTTGCTCATTGCTGGCTGGCAGGAATGGATCTGGAAGACAGCGTTCACTTTTCTCAGCAATGTTCTGCTTTTACTCTATCATCAGAAAATATTGATATATTCCCCAATAAATTCAGTCTTCGGTAAAACCAGTACTAATTTTTTAAATAAATATCCGGGCGAAATATTTGCCAAACAAAATTTTCACGATTAACAGGTGAATAACCCAATTTTTCATATAACCAATGTGCAGATGAAGTTACCAACATAACTCGTCGAAGTTTCTGAATAACAGGATGAGATTGGCAACATTCCATTAGCCAGCTTCCCAGATGCTGTTTTTGATATGCTTCCAATACATAAACATCACATAAATACCCAAAAGTTGAAAAATCTGTCACGAATCTAGCAAATCCTATTTGATTTTCCTTATCATACAATCCGAATGTCAGACTATTTTCAATTGAGCACTGAACAGTTTCAATATCGATTCCTTTCGCCCAATGAGATTGGGTAAGAAACTGATGGATTGCTGTAACATCTAACAAAGATTTATCTGTTGATACGTGATAATTTTCTTTTTTCCAATGTAGATATTGTTTCATATTTTACTCTATTATTTTATTGAGTGTTTGCTTTACAATATCAAATTGAATTATGACTGCAATAAAAATTTATTACTACCCTTAATCACTAACCTATCGGTTTCATAAATAATATAAATCATGTGAAAATTCCTAATAAAATGTATCGTATAAGTTTAGTAACTCAACAACCACCGACTAAAGTCGGTGGGTTAGTGATTAACGGACTGAAAGTCCGGATACGCATCGGCTAAACGATGCGTCAATTATCCAGCCTGAAGTGATCATTCGG